>NZ_JAYGII010000012.1:0-83452 GCF_034931365.1 Natronospira elongata | reverse complement strand
TTCCATGGAAATGCGATTGAGCAGGGCGTGGCCGTGTTCGCGATAGGTGGAGATGACCGCCTCGTCCGCGCGCAGATTGTGCATGACCCCGGTGCCCACCGCTTCCTCGCCAATGCAGACATGCAGGAAGCCGCGAATCTTTTCCTGGGTGTACAGCTCCACGCAGCGTTCTTCGAATCGACGAATCCGCAGCATCTGATGGAGCAGGGCGAAGGCATGTTCGCGGGACATCTTGGGCTTGTGGGCCCGGCTGATCTCATTCATTGCTGCCCCCTTCCAGGGTGGAGAGGTCGCCTTCCGGCAGGCCCAGTTCACGGGCCCGCAGCAGGCGGCGCATGATCTTGCCGCTGCGTGTACGGGGGAGTTCATCGCGGAATTCGATCTGTCGTGGGGCCACGGCGGGTCCGAGGCGCTGGCGGGCCAGACCCAGGAGTGATTTTTGCAGGGCCTTGTCCGCTGTGTGGCCAGGCTTGAGCGTGACGAAGGCTTTGACCGTTTCGCCGGCCACTTCATCCGGCACGCCGATGACGCCCGCCTCGGCCACGGCCGGGTGCTCCAGCAGGGCGCTTTCCACTTCGAAGGGGCCGATGAGATGGCCCGCGGATTTGATGACGTCATCCGTGCGGCCGATGAACCAGAAGTAGCCGTCGGCATCCCGCCGGGCCAGATCGCCGGTCAGATACCAGTCGTCATCGAAGCATTTTCGATAGCGTTCCTCCTGGTGCAGGTAGCCGCGGAACATGGATGGCCAGCCTTTTTTAAGGACCAGCTCGCCGGTCTGGTCCGGTTCTTCGATCAGTTCGATGCCGTCCTCGCCCTGCCGAGCGACGGCGGCCTCGATGCCCGGAATGGGTTGGCCCATGGAGCCGGGCCGGATGGCCAGATCCGGCCGATTGGCAATCATGATGCCGCCGGTCTCGGTCTGCCACCAGTTGTCGTGGAAGGGCAGGCCGATGACTTCCCGGCCCCAGTGCACCGCCTCGGGATTGAGCGGCTCGCCCACGCTGGCCAGAAAGCGCAGGGCGGACAGGTCATGGGCCCGGGCCAGTTCCGGCCCCTGTCGCATGAGCATGCGGATGGCGGTCGGGGCGGTGTACCAGACGCTTACCGCCTGGTCCTGAAGGATGCGGTACCAGCGTTCGGCATCGAACTCGGCTTCGTCCACCACCAGGGTGGTGCCATTGGTGAGCGGCGCGATCATGCCGTAGGAAGTGCCCGTCACCCAGCCCGGGTCGGCCGTGCACCAGTAGACATCGCCGGGCCTGAGATCGAGGGCGTACTGGCCGGTGACATGGTGAGTGATGACTGCTTCGTGAACATGCAGGGCGCCCTTGGGGGTGCCGGTGGTGCCCGAGGTGAAATGCAGCAGTACCGGGGCGCCAGCGTCCATGGGGCGGGTGGCGTAGTCTGGGGAGACCTCGTCCATGAGTGTACCGGCATCCCGCGTGCCTGGCGGGGCTTCGTCCACGCCGCCAATCAGCAACACTTCTCTGAGGCACGGTACTCCCTGCACCCAGTCCGCCACCTTGCGCCGGTACAGACGTTCGGTGGTGACCAGCACGGCTGGCTCGCCGATCTCGACCCGTTGGCGGATGGGCTCCGGGCCAAAGGCTGGGAACAGGGGGGTGAACACGCAGCCGTGCTTGATGGCGCCAAAGAAGGCGGCATACAGGTCGGGGATGCGTTGCGAGAGGCCGTATACTCGCTCACCGGGCCGAACCCCAAGAGTGGCGAGTACATTGGCAAAGCGGTTGGCGCGATCGTTGAGGGCACGGTAGCTGATGGCCTCGGCGACGAGGCTGTCCCGTGTCAGAAAGCGCAATGCGGTCCGGTCAGCGGTCGGGCCATCCATGTGTCGGTCCAGGGCTTCATAGGCGAGATTGATCCGGCCCTTGCCGAGATCAGTCAGTTGGGCACGGGCCCTGTCCCAGGAGAAGGATGGCGTGCGGCTTGGTTGGTTGGGATTATCCTGCGCCGTGGATCCGGACATGGGGACACCTCCTTGGTGTCTCGGGTCTGGCTCCAAGCTTAGTCAACGTGGCAGGTGGGGCGCTTGATTGCGGTCAATTGAAGAGCGAAAGAGCTGGCTGCGGTGTGGATGCCACTGGCCCCGTGGGGGATCAGTTGGCAAGGTGCGTGACGGCTTGCTGAGCTTGATTGTTGGCCACCTGCTCAAGGGCGTCGTGGTCGAGAATCTGGATATGGTTGTTCTCAACAGCCAGGATGCCTCGCACGCGCAGGCGACTGAAAATGCGGGAGACGGTTTCCGGCGCCAGACCGATGTAGCGAGCCAGATCCCGGCGCCCCATGGGAAGGTGAAATTCCCGCTCACTGTAACCCCGGTGGCGCTGGGCGTCGGAGAAATCCAGCACGAATCGGGCCAGGCGGGCGTCGGTGCCGCCCCGTTCCATGTGCAGCAGGCGCGCCAGGCGCAGGATTTCTTCCTGCATCCAGCTGAGCGTTAGCTGCTGCTGGTCGTCGTGTGCAAAACGCTGGATACTGGAGGTATCGAGTGCCACCACCGAGAAAGCGGCGAGTTTATCGGCCAGGCTGTCGCAACCGATCAGGTCGCCGGGCAGATGAAAGCCGATCACCTGCTCATCACCATCCTCGTGGATGAAGTAACTCTTGAGGATGCCGCCGACCACTCGATGCACGCGATCGACCCGGTCTCCAGTCCGGAACAGATGCTGCCCCCGCTGCAGAATGCGAAGACGGCTTAACGAATCGGTTTCGCCCAACTCCTCACGATCAACGGCCGTTAGACCGGTCGGCAAGCTGGAACTGAACAATCCGGTGTTTTCAATGGTGGCCTGCATGTCGGTTCTCCAGGGTGCTGGACTATTTCCATATCCCATTGGAGCAACTGTAGGCTCAACGATTACTGCCGACTATAAGGGGTTTCCACTAAGTGCACCTCTCGGGGACCGATGGATTCTCCATAACCAAGATATCCGGGGAGGTTGGCGCTGCTCATCGCCGTCTTTTTACTGTGGATAGCGAGCTTAACGCGCGTCGAGTTGGTTTATTTCCGGGGCCAATTTGGCGAGCTGGGCGGCTGAACGCAGCTGCAGCTTTTTCAAGAGGTTATGCCGATGGATCTCCACCGTGCGTTCGCTAATGGCCAGTTCGGAGGCGACGACCTTGTTGGCCTTGCCGTCGGCAACCCGGCTGGCCACCTGCCGTTCCCTGGGTGTGAGCTGCGCCAGACGGCTTCGCAGAGCCGCCTGGTGTTCCCGCTTTTCCAGTCGCAGCCTGTGCTGATTCAATGCATCACCCACGAGCGCAAGCAGTTTCTGGGGGGTGAAGCTGCCTTTCTCGAGGAAATCGAAAGCCCCGCGCTTGAGGGCGGTGACTGCGGAGGCGACATCGGCCTGTCCGCTGAGAAAAATGATGGGCAGCTGGGGGGGGGCTTGTCTGAAGTGCTTCCTGAATCTGGATGCCATTTTCTTCCCGCAAATACAGGTCCAGTAGCAGGCAGGTGGGGCCTTCGGGCAATGGGTGATGGAGTAGGGACGCGCCCGAGGCATGGCAGCGTGTTCGAATCCCAGCGGTGGACAGGATTGCTGCCAGCGATTCGCGCACATCCACATCATCGTCCACGATGATGACCGTGCCCTCAGACTGGCTCATGCTTCTCTCCCGTCAGGGGCAGGGTCAAGCGAAAGCATTCGCCGCCTTGTGGGTGGTTACTGACTTCAAGCGTTCCGCCATGACGGCGGATGATGGAACGGCTGATGGCCAGGCCCTGTCCCATGCCGCGGGTCTTGGTGGTGAAGAAGGGGGTGAACAGCTTTTCCATGTCTTTCTCGGCGATACCGGGGCCTGTGTCGATAATGTCCACCCAGCACTGGTTTTTCGGCTTGTCGTGCCGGGCCACGATGCGGATTTCATGTGGTCCCGGGGTGTGATCCATGGCATCCATGGCATTGGAGACAAGATTGAATAGCACCTGCTGGATCTGCACGCTGTGGGATTTTATGTGACAGGGTTTATTAGGCATATCCGTCTCCACACGAATATTGCTTAGGCGAGCGTCGTGATCCAGGAGGCGAAGCACCTCGCAAACCAGTGAATCAATGTTCAGGTCCTCGTCAGGGGGATCGTCCTCATTCCGGAGGAAAGATGTTATCTGATTGAGAATGTCATTGACCCGCTTGCTTTGCCGCTCGATTCTATCCAGGTTGTCTTCTATAGGCGTTTGCAGGTCCGCTGTTCCGTTCTGCTGGCGCATCGCGTAGGCCGACGCCTGTATGGCCAGCAACGGTTGACGGATTTCGTGCGCCAGGTTAGCTGTCATCTCCCCCAGGGCATCGACGCGATTGAGCTGGGCCAGTTGATCCAGGTATTTCCGGGCTTCGTTGCGGATCCGGTTTCGCTGGGTCAGATCATGGGTGATGCCGACGAACATGCGCCGGCCCGATTCATCGAATTCCGCGACCGACAACAGCAGGTCAATGGGTTTTCCGTCGCGATGGCGGCCCGTGACTTCCCGGCCGATGCCGATGATCCGTGCCTTTCCGGTCCTAAGATAGTTGTCAATGTATTGATCATGCTTGTCGCGTTCAGGTTTTGGCATCAGCATATTTAGGTTATGCCCGATCACCTCGGCGGCTTGGTAGCCGAACAGGCGTTCCGCGGCCGGATTAAAGCTGTGCACCGTACCGGTCTCGTCAATGGTGATGATCCCGTCAATGGCGGTCTTGATGATGGCCCCGGCACGACGACTGGTGCGGTCCAGTTCGCTTTCCAATGACTGTTCACGGCTGAGATCCACCGCAAGGATATAAAAGCCGTTGATTTCACCGGCCGGGTCGTGGCTGGGAATGTAATTGCCGTGAATGAAACGGGGCCCACCGCGGGCATAGGGTACTTTGCCCAGGAACCGAGCATGGTGCCCGGCCAGGGCCTGTCGGAATTGCCCTTTCAAGGTCCGGAAGGCCTGGCGTCCGATGACATCCTTCAGATGCTTCCCCCGCTGGGCCTCCGGGTCCAAGCCGAACCAGTCCCGGTAAGCGTGATTGGCGAACAGAATTTCGAAATCGGGACTGATGTGAGCCACCAGGCCCGGCAATGCCTTCAGCAACTGTTCCAGGTCGGTCGACCTGTCACCCGTCTTCTGTTCGGCATCAATCACCCTTGGGTCAGGGCGTGGTGGCGGGGGGGCAGCGAGCAAATGGCAAAGCAGTTGTCCGTGGTCGTCAATCACCGGGCTGGCTGATAGCTGGAGCGTTCGGTTCGGCCCGGCGCGAATGCGCCATTGACAGCGGATGGTGGCCGAACTGCCCGGAGTGGACGCGGATTGCAGTGCTTTCCTGAGGTGTCGGGCCTCTTCAGATGCCATGAGAACGGGGTCGGGAGCCTGGCCGATGAGTGCCTCGGCGAAATGTCCGGTCAGGCGTTCACACGCGGCATTGAACAGCAGAACCTGACCTTGCGGGTCCAGGGCGAAAATCAGCTGTCCGGTCTGGGCTAGCACCGCATCGAGCAGGCGGGCATGGTGCTGTGCCGAAGGGGCTTGAGCATGGACGACGTCGTGGTCCATCGACGTTTCTCCAAATCCGTGGGAAGGCGATCACTCTCAGAAGTGTAGACCAATATGCTGGCTATATCAGTAAAATCTGATAAAATGAGGGTAGTCGGGGCGGGTTGCCCCGACCGACTACCACGCCGGTGGATCAATCAGTGGCCGAGCCGGCTCACAAGGCCTGACGGAGCGGTTCCGGTCCATCGGGTCGGATACGGAAGCGTTCATCCAGTCCGTCCAGGGTGGTGGTGATGCCCGTGTATTCCAGTTCATCCATGGGCAGCATGGCGGCGCCGAAGAAACCCTGCCGGCGCATGTCCATCGCCTTGTCGGCAACCTGGTCGCGCACCCGATCCCAGAAGGGATGAGCGAATACATCGACGGGGTCGGTGAGCTTGCCTTCGTGGACGCAGAAGGCGGCGCCGGTGACGATGGGCGGGCCGTCAAAATAACTGGTCCCAGCATTCAAGGGCACCGGCATTAGCGGCATATTGTGGGAACCGCGCATGCCGCCGGCGACGAAGTGGCCGGTGCTGAAAGGCGCCAGTATTTCCCCGGTGGCCGGGAAGTCTTTCTGTACCCGAACCAGCATGACCGGATCGTCCTTTCCGGTGTATTTGCCGGCAATGTTGTGCAGGCGGGAGGTGGAGGCCGCCACCGCCTGTTGGCCCGAGTGACGCGACCAGATCGATTCCACCACATAGCGCTCCGGATCTCGCAGCAGGGCGGCGATGCGGTACAGATCTTCCGGTGCCTCCAGTTCAATCACCCGGTCCTTGCCGGTATGGGCGACATCCATGATCACGAAGCGGAAGCCTTCGGTGAGGGCCGGTGAGAGCAACAGGCCGGGAGTGTTCATGGGGTCGGCGAAGGCCCGGTACAGGGGCAGGTTGAAGGCCCCCGGGTCGGTCTTGTCGGCCGCGAACAGCACAAAGGGTTCGGCATCCCGTTCCTGGAAGGTCATTTCCGCCACGCCTGGACCCATGCCGCGCACATTGCCGGAAAAGGCATCGGCGAGCAGATCCTGGCCGGCGCCGTAAAGGCCTTCCGAACGCGCCACTTCGGTACCGGCGAGAAAGGCCTCCCAGGCCATTTCATGGATGGCGGTGGCGCCCACGCCCTGCTGGTGGGTCATCAGAATGGCAATGTCGTCGCCGGTCCAGCTGACCCGGCTGTCGATCAGCTGCTTTCGCCCCTTATGCTGGATGATCTCCCGCACTTTTTCCGTCAGCGCTGTGGACGGTTGAATATGGCCGCCGATGGAGCCGATATCGGCCTTGAGCACGCTCAGTGTGATTTCCATGTGTTACTCCTCCCCGAAGGGGCTTGGCTGAAAGCGTTTCTTCATCATCAAGGCCCTGGTTCGTGTCTGCATTGACGGCGGTCATCATCATCGCCTCTCGTGACACATACATTATCTGCATGACGATCACAGAGCCGGTTGGACCGGCAGGAAGTAGCGCAATGGCAGGGCATGATCACTTGCTGGAAGTCAGGCCAAAACTGCCGAAAGCCCTGGCCCGGCTGGAGGATCTGAGCGGCAATCTTTACTACAGCTGGGAGCGTCGGGTTCGCGGGCTGTTTCATCGTATCGACCCGGATCTCTGGAATCGGTGCGAGCATAATCCGAAGATCTTCCTGCGCCGGGTTTCCCAGGTGCGGCTGAAGGCGTTGGCAAAGAGTCCGGATTTTCTGTTCCAGTACAAGAGCGTTTTGGATGCCTTTGACAGCTACCTGTCGGCCGAACGCGATCGTCCCCTGCAGGCCATCAGCGGCCTGGAGCCGGGTCGAGATCTGGTCGCCTATTTCTGCATGGAATACGGCCTCTATGAGAGTCTGCAACTGTACTCAGGGGGGCTGGGTATTCTCGCTGGCGATCATTGCAAGGCCGCCAGTGACCTGGATCTGCCTTTTCTCTCGGTCGGCCTGATGTATCGGCAGGGCTATTTCACCCAGCGCCTGGATCGTGATGGCGTGCAGCAGATGATCTATCGCCCCTTCCGTATGGAAGATTTGCCCGTCATGCCGGTGACGGATGAGGATGGACAGGAAATTCAGGTCGCCGTGGAGTTGGCAGATCGCACGGTAGCCGTGCGCGTCTGGCAAATTCGGGTGGGGCGGCTGCAACTGCTGCTTCTGGATACCGATGTGCCGGACAATCGACCGGATGATCGGCGTATTACCTATCAGCTCTATGGCGGTGATCGGGTGATGCGCATTGAACAGGAAATGGTGTTGGGGGTGGGGGGTGTGCGTGCCCTGCGTGCCATGGGTTTTCATCCTTCTGTCTGGCACATTAACGAGGGACACCCGGCCTTTCAGATCCTCGAACGCTGCCGGGAATGGGTTAGCCAGGGTCTGACCTTTCCCGGCGCCCTGGAAGCGGTGGCAGCCGCCACGGTCTTCACTACCCATACCGCGGTGCCGGCGGGTCATGACCTGTTCGCTCGTGAACTGGCCGAGCGCTATCTCATGCCGCTTGCTGAATTCCTTTCCGTACCTCTGTCGAGATTGCTGGCGCTTGGGGCATCACCTCAGCGGGGAGACGCCTTTAATATGACCGCTCTGGCCTTGCGTGGATCACGCCGGCACAACGGCGTCAGTGCAGTGCATCGCAATGTGGCGGCGCGAATGGAGGCCCATGTATGGCCGGACCTGGATCCGGCGGACAACCCCATTGCCTGGGTTTCCAATGGCGTGCATGTTCCCACGTTTCTGGCCCGGGAGTGGGTGAATCTCTTTGACGGACGCTACCCGGACTGGCGCCAGCATCTGGGTGATGTGGATTTCTGGGAGGAGGCGGTGGGGAGCATCGCTGATCACCGCTTCTGGAGTCTCACCCAGTCGCTCAAGAGCGACATGCTGGGCGCCCTGCATGGCTGTCTGTTCCGCCAGTATTGCCGCAACAATTACCCCCGCTCGCGGATCGAGGGCATGGAGGCCGTCTTTTCGCCGGAGAACACGCGGCCGTTGATCATCGGTTTTGCCGGTCGCTTTGCCACCTACAAGCGCGCCCTGTTGATCTTCCAGGATATCGAGCGACTGGGACGCTTGCTCAATGACCCGGATAGACCCGTCATCATGCTGTTTGCCGGCAAGGCACATCCCCAGGACGTGCCCGGGCAATCGCTGATCAAGCGCATCCACGAGTTTGCCGCCCGGCCCCCGTTCCTGAACCGGGTCTTTCTGATTGAGGGCTATGACATCGCCCTGGCGCGCAAGCTGGTTACGGGGGTGGATGTCTGGCTCAACACGCCAGAGTATCCCATGGAAGCCAGCGGCACCTCCGGGCAGAAGGCGGCCATGAACGGTGTCATCAATCTGAGTGTCCTGGATGGCTGGTGGGCTGAAGGCTATGACGGCGACAATGGCTGGGCCATCGCGCCCCATGACCGGGAGTTGTCGGCCGAGCAACGGGATCGGGTGGAAGCGGAGGATCTGCTGGATCTGCTCGAAGGGCAGGTGATCCCCGAGTATTACCGAATTGGCCCTGGCGCCTATTCCCCGGACTGGGTAGCCCGCTCCAAGCGTTCCATGATCAGTGTGCTGCCTCACTTCAATGCCGAAGGCATGGTGCGTGATTATGCCCAGCGTCTTTATGCGCCGGCAGCCCGTCACGGTGAGCGTCTGACGGCGGATGGTGCGCTTGAGGCGGAGCGTCTTGCGGCCTGGAAGGCCAGGGTTGCTCAGTGCTGGGAAGGGGTCGAAGTTCAGTGGCGGCGGCTACCTCCGACATCCATCCTGACCGGTGAGCGATTGAGATTGGAGGTCCTGGTCTGGCTCAACGGTCTGGAGTCCGGAGATGTCGTGTTGGAATGCCTGCTCAATGGTTGTGACGGCGAGGGGGATGCGTCCGAATGCCTGGTTCCGCTTCCTCACCAATCGCCTGCTGCGCTACTCGATGAGAGATCGACGCTGGTGCATACTTTTTTATCCACCAAGGATGAGGAAGAGGAGGCACAGGTATTTCGACTGGAGCTGGAGTCACCGGACAACGGTATCTATCAGCTGCATGTTCGACTCTACCCCTGGCACGAGTTGCTCAGCCATCCCTTCGAAATGGGGAAGATGCTGTGGTTATTCGAGACGGAAACAATTGAGGATTGAGAGTCGGGCCGCCCCGGCCGCTGGCGGAAACCCGCTTCCGAAGACAGGCGGCCAGCGCCGGCAGCGATTCCTTTCCGCTCATGCGCCAGGACCAGTTTCCGGCCGTGGTCCCCGGCGTATTCATGCGCGCTTCGTTGCCGAGGCCAAGCAGATCCTGGAGCGGGATCACGCTTAATTGGCCCAGGGATTCCAGACAGCCATTCACCAGTCGCCAGTGCATGGGCTGTTCCGTGTCCAGGGCCTGTTCAGAAAGGGCGGCTAATACCCCTTCGCGTTGTTCCTCTTCAAGGCCGGACCACCAGCCCATGAGTGTGTTGTTGTCGTGGGTTCCCGTGTAGACCACGCAATGACTGTCGTGGTTGTCCGGATGATGGGGGTTGCCCTCCTTGCCATCGAAGCCGAACTGCCAGATGCGCATGCCCGGCAGGGCGAATTGATCGCGAAGCTGTTCCACTGCGGGCGTGATATGGCCAAGATCCTCGGCCACCAGCGGGAAATCGCCCAGAACCCGGTGAACCTGCTGCAGGAGCGCTTCGCCCGGCACTGGCGTCCACTCGCCGTCGGCCGGGTCACTGTCAATCGGATGCGACCAGCAGGATTCAAGGCCCCGAAAATGGTCCAGGCGCAGGATGTCGAACAGCTCCAGTTGATTCATCAGGCGTTCAAGCCACCATTTGAATCCATCTTCCTGCAGGCGGGCCCAATCATAGACGGGCGTACCCCAGCTTTGCCCGGCCTCGCTGAAGGCATCCGGGGGCACTCCGGCAATACGGCGTGGATGGCCGTCTGCATCCAGATTAAAGTAGTGCTGATATTGCCAGGTGTCCGCACTGTCGGCGGAGGGGTAGAAGGGGAGATCCCCATACAGGGCGATACCACGGCGGTTGGCGGCGGTCTTGAGTTGCCGCCATTGCTGATGGAAGAGGAACTGCCGCAAGGCCTCCCGGTCCATGGCCGCCTCAATGTACTTGTCCAGTGGCAGCACCGGGTCTGGTTCATAGTAGCGAAAGCAGGCCGGCCAGTACGGCCAGGCCGCACCGTCGAACTGCGTCCGCAGGGTATGGAACTGGCACCAGGGGCGAAGCCAGCTGCGGTGGTGGTGGCGAAAGGCCTCAAAGGCATTGGACATGGCCCGATTGCCGCCATTCCGGATTCGCCCCATGGCGGCATGAATAAGCGCAGGGCTGGCGGTCCCCGGCGCTGGATTCGGCAGCTCGAAGTCTTCGGCCACCTGCTCGGCATCGATCAAGGCGGTATTCCCGGCGAACAGGGAAAGGGGCTGATAGGGCGAGGCGCTTTCATTGACCGGCAGCAGGGGCAGGGTCTGCCATACTGTCACGCCGGCTTCGCTGAGAAAGTCAATGAACTCAATGGCCGCCTTGCCCAGGGTGCCTACGGGGCCGGGTCCTGGCAGGGAAGTGGGGTGGAGCAACACCCCGGCTCGACGGCGGCCAAATACGAAGTCGCGACGCATGGTTACTGGGCGGGACGCATGGTCCCGCCGCCCTCCGGTTCACCGCCGCCCCGGGAGAAGGGTTGTTCCAGGTGATCCGGCGGTGGCCGGTCCATGTGGCGGTAGAGATCGGCCAGATGCCGGCGATACAGGCGTTCGAAGCGGGCCACGATGGGCTCGGGATTGTAGTCACCGGGCCACCAGAACCAGTCGGAGCCTTCGCAGACGGCCAGTTGCCGACTGCTTCGCTGGCGAATGTCATCGGGCAGCCTGTCCCATTCCTGCTTGGCGGCCACGAGCATTTCCCAAGCCCGGTTCTTGTCCTGATCTCCCATCCAGGTATCCAGGTTGCCATGCACCCAGCTGCCTGCCCGCAGACGCTTCAGCTGACGGATCGGTACAGCAGGGTCTCGCAGGCAGCGGGAAAAAGTGGTGAGTTCAATGTCCGGATGGGCCAGCAGTTTTCGATACAGGCTGCCAATGAAATGGTAGCCATTGTCCGGGTAATGCTCCCAGGCGTTCTCGCCATCCAGGATCACCGAGACCACGCGCCCGGGTTCGGCCTTCTCCATGGCAATGGTCTCCAGGTGATGAATGAAGTTGGCCACGGCATCGTCGGCATGCCAGTCCTTGTAGGTGAAGCCGATGAGATCGGACAGACCGTCATCGCGGAAGAAAATGGCCGGTCCGTCTTCAATCAATTGCCAGGGTCGATGGATCTGATCCGAACCGGGATAAGGGCGGCCGAGGCTGTTGCAGAGAACCGCCTGACCGCTGGCAGCCCAGGCAAAACCCGCTTCGCCCAGCAGGCGGACGGTTTCGCGGCAGATTGCCCCTTCCGCCGGCCAGCAGCCCTGGGCGGGGCGGCCGAAGCAGCGTCGGTGATGGTCATTGGCGGTATCAAGATGCCATCGCACTCGTTCCCGACCGCCGGGGTAGCGGGTAGCCAACGGCAGGCTGGATTCGGGTCGGGCTTCCCGGGCGGACTGGAAATCCAGCAGCAGGGGCAGGATGGGATGCCCCCAGGGGCAGCTGGCCAGCTCGATACGGTCGTTCTCCAGCAGTCGCCGGTAGCGGGGCAGGAGATCCTGCAGGGTGTCGCTGATCAGGCTTAACAGCAGCTGGCGATCCGGGTAAGTGAAGCTGCCGGCCCGGCCGAGCAACTGATCGACACGGCGATCATCACGGCGCAGGGTCTCGCCCAGCCAGGCCAGGTGAAACCAGACCAGCAGGTCGAGAATGAAGCGATCCTCCAGGTAGGCCAGACCGTCGCCTTCGGCCAGCACCGAGGCAGCCATGTCGGCCAGTCGTCGATAGGGCGGAAAGCGTTCGATCAATCGCTTTCGGTTGGCCTGAAGGCAGGCGCGTACCAGGGCCCGGCGATCATCCACATTGAGGGGCAGAACTGGGTGGGCAAGGGCATCCAGCAGGCGGTCGCCGATGGGAGTGCCATCCGCCTGGTGGCGCTTGAGGCGTCGGCTGTAATCCTCCAGCTGATCCAGCAGGATGGGCGAGAAATCGAACACCGCGCAGGCATCGGGCACCTGCTCCAGGTGGGCGGCCATGTCGGCGTAATCCTTGATGGCATGGAGATAGGTCCAGGATTCCAGGAACTGGCCACCGAAGGCATCGCGGTATTCCGGCTGGTGCATATGCCAGCAGAGCACCACCCGCAGTGCCTCATCGGACATGGTGAACCGCCTGACCCAGCATTTCCGGGGTCACCAGTACGATGCCACCGGCGCTGAGCTCGAAACGCTGGCCATCTTCTTCCGTGTCATAGCCGATGCACATGTCATCCGGGATCTGGCAGCCGGTCTCGATGATGGTGCGCAGGAGCCTGACATTGCGGCCAATACGCACATTGGTCAGGATCACGGATTGATTCACTTCGGAGCCTTCCTCCACGGTGACGAAGGAGGACAGCAGGGACTGGTTCACCTGGGCACCGGAGACAATGCAGCCACCGGCCATCATGGAGTTGCGGGCTTCGCCGCGCCGGCCTTCCTCGTCCAGGACGAACTTGGCCGGGGGCGCCTGGCGTTGCCAGGTCAGGATGGGCCAGTCCCGGTCATAGATGTTGAGTTCCGGCCGCAGGCCGATCAGCTCCATGTTGCTTTCCCAATAGGAGTCGATGTCGCCCACATCCCGCCAATAGGCCGGGCCATCATCATGCATGTTTCTGTATGGGTAGGCGTAGCAGCGGGCTTCGGTGACGGCGTCGGGGATGATGTCCTTGCCGAAGTCATGACTGGAATCGTCGCGGGTGGCATCCACCATCAGGCGGGAGAGGAGATACTCCGTATTGAAGACATAGATGCCCATGGAAGCCAGGGCCTGGTCCGCCTGTCCCGGTGAGCCCTCACAGTGGTCGGGCTTTTCCACGAAGCGGGTGATCCGATGGTTATCGTCCACATCCATGATGCCGAAACGATTCGATTGCGACACCGGCACGGGCATGCAGCCTACCGTGACATCGGCATCGTGAGTGACATGAAATCCCAGCATGGCGCCATAGTCCATTTTGTAGATGTGATCACCGCCCAGGATCATCAGAAAACGGGGGTTATGCAGACGGATGATGTCCAGGTTCTGGTAGACCGCATCCGCCGTGCCGCGGTACCAGCCTTCGCCGGTGCGCTGCTGGGCGGGGAGCAGTTCGATGAATTCCCCCAGTTCCGAACGCAGAAATCCCCAGCCCTGTTGCAGGTGCTGGATCAGGGAGTGGGCCTTGTACTGAGTGAGTATGCCAATGCGCCGGATGCCGGAATTGAGGCAGTTGGACAGGGGGAAATCGATGATTCGGAAATGCCCGCCAAAGGGTACGGCCGGCTTGACCCGGTGCGAGGTCAGGGAGCCCAGACGAGTCCCCTTGCCGCCAGCCAGCACCAGGACGAGAGTGTCGCGGGTGATGAGACTGACGAAGCGTTCACTGACGGGATTGGGTTGGGCCATCATGCTCGGCGCTCCTGCCGCGTTTCCGAGTCTTCATTCGAGCACCCCCCATTCGCGCCGGTGTTGACTGCCGTCAACGCTTGCGCGCCTCGTCCGGCCGACCATGTTCATTCCAGTCGCCTTGCGGTAGGAAACGATGAGCCCAGCCATGCCCGCCCGATCCGTGATGGAAAGTGATGTCCTGCGCCTTGTGCAGGGCCGCCATCATGCGCCCCATGCCGTTCTGGGTTGCCAGGGCAGGCGCTACCGTGCCTGGCGGCCGGGCGCGAAGGCGGTCTGGCTGGAGCCGGGGCGGGTGCCCATGAAAGTCGTTCATCCCGCCGGTCTGTTTGAATGCCCTTTGCCCGAAAAGCCGGCGACCGAGCCATGGATTCTGGTCTGCGAGTATTCGGGCGGAGAGACCGCTCGGCTTCATGACCCTTACCAGTTCGCCCCTGATCTGGATTGGAAGGCGCTTGTGGCCTTTGGCGAGGGCCATCATTGTCGTGCCTGGCAGATCATGGGTGCGCATTGCATGGACAGGGACGCCGTCGCCGGCACCCGTTTCAGTGTCTGGGCGCCCAATGCCGAGCGGGTCAGTGTGGTGGGTGATTTCAATAACTGGAATGGCCTGAGCCATCCCATGTCGGTCCACGGCGAAAGCGGGGTTTGGGAACTGTTCATTCCGGGCCTGGCAGCCGGTGCCCTGTACAAATTTGAGATTTACAACCAGAGCGGCGAGGTGACGGACAAGGGTGATCCCTATGCCCGGCACTGGGAGGTCCGTCCCCGCACCGGCTGTCTGGTCCCGACCGAGCCCGGGCATGAATGGGGCGATGCGGCCTGGATGCGCGAGCGGCCGGATTGGCGCCATGCCCCCATCAGCATCTATGAGCTGCATGCGGGCTCCTGGCGCCGTAATGCCGACGGCAGTTTCCTGGGCTATCGCCAGTTGGCCGATGCCCTGGTGGAGACCTTGCAGGACAGCGGCTTTAGCCATGTGGAGCTGATGCCGATCACCGAGCATCCCTTCGATGCCTCATGGGGCTACCAGACCACCGGCTATTTCGCCCCCACCAGCCGTTTCGGCAACCCCGATGATTTCCGTTACTTCGTCGATCGCCTGCACCAGGCCGGTATCGGCGTGATCCTGGATTGGGTGCCGGCCCATTTCCCTCGCGATCCTCATGGCCTGGCCCGCTTTGACGGCAGCGCACTCTACGAGCACGCCGATCCCCGGCGTGGCGAGACGGCCGAATGGGACACCCTGGCCTTCAACTTTGGCCGCAAGGAAGTGATGAGCTTTCTGCTTTCAAGTGCGCTCTACTGGCTGGAGGAATTCCATCTCGATGGCCTGCGTATCGATGCCGTGGCGGCCATGCTCTATCTGGACTATGGCCGCAAGGAGGGCGAGTGGCTGCCCAATATCCATGGCGGGCGGGAAAACCTGGAGGCTGTGGCCTTCCTGCAGGCTCTGAACACCATGACGCACCGGGAATGCCCCGGCAGCATGACCATTGCCGAGGAATCCACCGCCTGGCCGGGTGTGACCCGACCGGTGCATCTGGGTGGCCTGGGCTTTTCCATGAAATGGAACATGGGCTGGATGCACGACACCCTGGCCTATTTCCGTCATGACCCGGTACACCGACGCTTCCATCACGACAGCCTCACCTTCGGCCTGCTTTATGCTTTCAGCGAGAATTTCGTTCTGCCCTTCTCCCATGACGAGGTGGTGCACGGCAAGGGATCCCTGCTGGATCGCATGCCGGGGGATCGCTGGCAACGCTTTGCCAACCTCCGCCTCCTGTATGCCTACCTCTATGCCTATCCGGGCAAGAAGCTGATGTTCATGGGCAATGAGCTGGGCCAGACCAGCGAGTGGTCTCATGACGGGCAGCTGCCCGAGGCGCTCGGGGCAGTGGCGGAACACGCCGGTGTAAAGCGGCTGGTTCGGGATCTGAACCATCTCTACCGGGACAGGCCGGCCCTGCACCGGGGGGACTTCGATGCCGCCGGCTTTGAATGGATCGACTGCCATGATGCGGATCAGTCGGTGATCAGCTTCCTGCGACGGGAGCCCGGCCGGGACGGGGCCGAGGCCCGTTATGTTCTGGCTATTTGCAACTTCACGCCCGTAGTGCGCGAGGACTACCGCATCGGCTTGCCCGAGGGTGGCACGTGGCGGGAAATATTCAACAGTGATGCCGAAGTTTACGGCGGCAGTGGTGTGGGCAACCTCGGACAGGTATTGGCGGCGAGATCACCCTGGATGGGCCGCCCCTGGTCCCTGAGCTTGCGCCTGCCGCCGCTGGGGGCCCTTTATCTGGAATGGGGAGGATGATCATGAAACGACTCAAGATTCTGATGGTGGCGGCGGAAATGGCGCCCCTGGTCAAGGTGGGTGGACTGGGCGATGTCATGGGTAGCCTGCCCCGGGCCCTGGCCGAGCGCGGTCACGATGTGCGCGTGCTGATTCCGGCCTATTCCTCGCGCTTGGCCAAGCAGGCCAGACCCATCGCGCGCGCGCACGGATTCAGGGGACGCCTGCTGGCGCACGAGAATGGTCAGGCTGCTTTTCCCGTCTGGCTGCTGGAGACGGCGGCCTTTCTGAGACGGGAGGGGCGCCCCTATTTGAACCGCAGCGGCAGGCCCTGGGCCGACAACCCCGTGCAGTTCAGTCACCTGAGCCGGATGGCCGCCGATATTGCCGGAGGGCACCTGGGTCTGGACTGGGAGCCGGATATTGTTCATTGCAACGACTGGCACACCGGGCTGGTCCCGGTCTGGATGCGGATGAACGAGTGCAATCTGCCCACCGTATTCACCATCCACAACCTCGCCTATCAGGGCCGTTTTCCTCCCGACATACTGGCCCGGCTGGGTTTGCCCGATTCGCTGTACGATCCCGAGGCCCTGGAATGCTACGGTGATGTGGCCTTTATCAAGGGTGGACTGGTCTTCGCCGACCGGCTCACTACCGTCAGCCCGGGTTACGCCCGGGAGATCCAGACGCCCCTGTTTGGTGCCGGACTGGACGGACTGTTAAGGGCCCGTGCGGAACAACTGACGGGAATCGTCAATGGTATTGATCTCGACAGCTGGAACCCGGACACGGATCCCTGGTTGACTCATCATTACGATGGCAGTGATATATCCACGACCCGCAAGGCTAAACAGGCGGAAGGGGATCGCCTCAAGCCGCGTCTGGGTATGAGCACCAAGGACAAGCCACGCCGGCCGCTGCTAGCCTGGGTGGGTCGGCTGGCCGAGCAGAAGGGTATGGACCTGTTGCTGGCGGCCTTGCCGGTATTGATGGAGAGGGATATCGATATTGTGGTGCTCGGGGATGGTGAAGCTGCCTTCAGCCGTGCTCTCAAGGCGGCAGCCCATCGCTGGCCGGGACGACTGGCTTTCAAGCAGGGCTTTGATGAAGCACTGGCCCATCAGGTGTATGCCGCCTCGGATATCTTGCTCATGCCCTCCCGTTTCGAACCTTGTGGCCTGGCCCAGTTGTGCGCCATGCGTTACGGCAGCATTCCCGTGGTCAGTCCGGTGGGCGGCTTGCTCGATACCGTGATTGATGCCGGCGTGGACCCCAAGCGTGGGACCGGTTTTTACATGGAGGCAGTTAGCAGCGAGAAGCTGGTGGATGCGGTGGACCGGGCCCTGGTGTGCTGGAAGTCATCCCGTGACTGGGGGCGAATCATTGCCAATGCCATGTCTCAGGCTTCCTCATTCGGGTGGGGTGAGCGGGTACAGGATTATGAATCGCTTTACCTGAATACCCTGGATTCCTATCTCAGCGAACACCATCGTGCACTGATTTCTCTGCCGGACTCCGCCAAGGCGGGGAAGGTCTCGACCGAGGCCCGTGAGTGACGGGTATACTCAAGGTTGGCGATAATAGGCCCCGGCATGTACCTCGGATTCCCGGGGTGATCCCTGCACGCCCGTGTGCCGGTTGGTGCTTGCCAGGCTCTGTCTTGTCGCCAGTTGCGTGATACCTTCCAGGCCCGGCTCAGCGGTCGTGACGGCATGGATGGGGATGGTCTGCATCAAGGTCTGCAGGCGGCCTTTGCGCTGGAAGGCCTGAATGAAACGATGGTCGGAGAGGAAGGGCTGCAGGCGGGCAAGCAGGCCGCCCACCAGGTAGACGCCGCCGGTGGCCAGACTGAACAGGGCGGCATTGCCGGCGAACGCGCCAAGAATCTCGCTGAAGCAAGCGATGGCTGCGGTGGCGGCCTTGTCTTCACGGTTCTCGGCCCGCTGACAGAGCAGTGGTGCCGGGTCTTCGGTGAGGGCATGGCCATCAAAGGGCGGACAAGCGTAGCGGTCGCAGTGGTATTTGTAGATCTTTACCAGCCCAGAACCCGACAGAAGCCGCTCGTAACTGACATGACCATATTGTTCCGACAGGGATTTCCACAGGGCATGCTGCTCCCTTGTCTGGCTGGCAAAGTCACTGTGACCTCCCTCGGATGGCAGCACGCGGATCCCATCCGCTTCCGTAAACGAGCTCGCCACACCCAACCCGGTACCGACGGAGATCAGCAGGCGCGGCCCGCTGTCCGCATGACCTTTCTGAATGGGGATCAATTGCCTTTGGGGAATATGGGGCAGGGCGTGTGCCAGGGCCTCCAGGTCATTGACCAGGTGAACGCTGGGCAGTTTGAGCGCGGTTTCCAGCAAATGCGCCTCGCTCTCCCAGGGCAGGTTGGTAAACCGCACCCGACCATTGGCAACCGGCCCCGCCACCGCCAGCCAGGCTTCGCGCACATTGGCCCGTTCAGTCCGGGACAACTCCTCAAGAAAGCCGCGCAGGGCATGCTCCAGGCTCTCAAAGGCCTGGCTGCGACGAATGGATTCATGCCGAATCTGCCAGCCCCCGGCCGTCGATTCCAGCAGGCGCAGGCGCACTCGGGTGCCCCCGATATCACCGATCAACATCTGCATGCTTCACCTGTGTCTTTCCGTCCTGTCAGGCCCGCCGCCGGGCTTCGACCCCGGCCGCTGCCGAGGATGACGAGGTCGCCGACATGATGCTCGCGCATCAGTCGGGCCGCCTCGCGGATGGAAGCCTCCTGATCGATACAGACCACGCTGCGAATACAGGCTTGACCGGTTTTCATCAGTGACTAGCCTCCGTTTCTTCCATCTGGTTCAGGAATATCAGTGAATGCCGGGCGTAGGGTTGGGCCGGCATCGGCAGCCGAGATTGGGTCAGCAGCCACTGGCTGGAAAGCTCGATGAAGGTAGGCCAGGCATCGGACTCCTGGAACTGTGCGCCCACCTCCGCGAACAGGGCCGTACGATAGGAGCAGCGCATTTGTGAAACCGCCCGTTGCATGGCGGAACGTCCGGCCGAATCACGCTCACCGACGGCAAATAGCACGGGGGCATGAACCCGGGCCAGATGGCTGCCTGCAAGGTCCGGTCGTCCACTACGGCAGATCACTGCCTGAATACGATGGGGATGACGGGCAGCTACCACCAGGCTGGCCGCGGCATTGTTGCCGGTAGCGAGCAGGTAGGTTGGCAAGGACGACAGACGAGGCTCATCACCGCGCCAGTCCAGCGCGGCGGTAATGCGCCGTGCCAGACGCGGGATATTGAAGCGATGCCAGGCCTGGGACGGCGCTTGTTCCTGTTCATTTTCGGTCAGGGTATTCAGGGCCAGGGTGGCGAGACCCTGGGCATTGAGACCCTCGCACAGACTGCGTTCCCGTGCCTTGCCGGTCTGATCAGAACGCAGGCAAATCACGAGTCCTGACGATGTCGAAGGAAGTGACAAACTGGCATTCAATTGGGTGCCATGGCTTGTGATGGCAAGCGGATAATCCAATAGGGGACCGTTCTGTAACATCATGGTGGCTCCTCTCAATGACAATTGCGATGGCCGACGTCGTTACCCGGCTTGTCAGTCGCAAGGGGGCCGAGCTGTTCAAGCAGGGCGGCAACTTCGTCGTCGCTGGTCTGATCGAAGACCCGGTACCAGCGGCTCACGGCCTGGAAATCCCAGGGGGTCTTGAGCGTGACAAATTCCTCCACTTTCTTTTCCAGACGTTGATGGGCTTCAGCCGCCGCCACCGGGGTTGCGGCAATCACCTTTCCAGCCTTGGCTTCCCGGGCCCAGGCAATGGCCGCTTCCAGACTGGCGCCGGTGGCCAGGCCATCGTCGACGATAAGTACGGTCCGGCCTTTTACCGGACTTGCGGGCCGGTGAAGACGATAGCGTTGCTCCCGTTCGGCAAGTTCCTCGCGGGCCTTATGGGTAGCGTGAACGAGGGCGGTGGCCGAGATGCCCAGGTGGGCGATGATGTCGTCGTTGAGTACACGCACCCGGTCGGGACCCACCGCACCGATGGCCAGCTCCGGGTGACCCGGTGCGCGGATCTTTCGGATGATAAGCACATCCAGTTCCGCCCCCAGTTCACGGGCAATGGGGGCAGCCACCGGCATGCCCCCCCGGGCCAGCCCCATTACCAGCAGATCCGGGTCATTGCGATGATGCGCCAGGGCCGCGGCCAGGGCCCGTCCGGCCTGTTCTCGATTCTCGAATAGTTCGAACATGCTTCCGCTCCCACTGCTGGAGAGTTCCATGCTAGGAGTGGCGGAGCAGGGGGGTGGTGACCATGGTCAATGGTTCGTCACCCGAGGCGGTGCAAGCTTGTGAAGAGCGGTTCCCGAGATGACGGGCGGGGGTGTCTGAGGGTGAACAAGGCAGCTGAAGCCGAACAGCAACTGGCGGAGTGGCTCTGGTCAAACCGGTATTGCGCCGCACCTGCTGATGGTCCGGCGGATACCACCCCCCTGTTCTGGATCGGAAGCGACGACGCCGCGAATGGGGAATTCGTATCCGCAGTGGGCGTCTGGCATGGCATAGAATGCCTGTTCAAAGGCTTCCACACTGTTTGTCATCATTGCGGCGTGTCCCTGGGTCCAGTGCCCGTGACTGCCGGGCGGGGCCGTGCCTCGGCCTCGGGCTCGGGAAGGTGACGTAGAAACCATGCCGCGGCGGCCTGGGCCACTTCCTCCAGCTTGCCCGGTTCTTCAAACAGGTGAGCGGCGCCGGCAATCAGGCGCAGCTCGTAGTCTGTGGTGATCTGGCGCGAGGCTGTGCGGCTGAGTCGATAGACCTCCCTATCGAGGGTACCGATGATTATCAGTACCGGTGCCCGGACCCGGCCCAGGGCGTCGCCGGCCAGATCGACCCGGCCACCCCGGGACACCACCGCCCGGACCTGTCGTGGCCGTTCCGCAGCCGCAATCAGGGCTGCGGCCGCGCCGGTGCTGGCGCCGAATAGTCCCACCGGCAGCGCGGCCAGCTTCGGCTCCCGCCGCAACCAGTCCAGCACCGCCAGCAGACGGGCGCTGAGCAGATCGATATCAAAACGGAATCGGCCATCCAGCTTGTCCTGTTCATGTTCCGCTTCACTCAGCAGGTCGAACAGCAGGGTGGATAAGGCCTGTTCATTGAGCTGCCGGGCCACCTGCTGGTTGCGGGGGCTGAAGCGGCTGCTGCCGCTGCCGTGGACGAAAAGCACCAGGCCCAGCGCGGGGTCGGGCCGTTCCAGCAGGGCGGGCAGGGTGACGCCTCCCACCGTGATATTCAGTGTCTGATGGCGTGATGACTTCATGGTGCTGCCCTGATGATAGGTTATGTGGGCAGACTAGGGCCTGGTTTTGCCTGAGGTGATGACTGCCGTCAACAGGTGGCGTAAATGGTTAACCGGAATCAGTAGCCCACGGCGGTTCCTGCTTGCTTCAGTCACAGTGGTATCCGAGCATGTCCAGGCCGTCCGTGAGGTGATCCGGTAGCATGGGATGGGCCATCAGGTAGTCGGCCGTGTAGTCGGTCCACTCGGCGTCGGCATCACTCAGCAGGCTGTACCAGTCTTCCGGTTCGTAGTCACCTCGGCCCATCCACAAAAGGGCCACTACTTCCACCTGCTGGTTCCTGTCCAGATCGTCGATGATGCTGCGGAACTCGTTCAGGCTCTGGTCACCCGTATGGGCGGCCAGGATCTGGGTGGGCCAGTCATCGGAGGGGCTGCCGGGTTCTTCGGGGATGACCACGGCTTCCTGGGCATGGAACACCCGCGCGAGCTGAATCAGGCGACAGACATTGTCGAGATTCACGTCCAGGCTGACCTGTTCCGTCTCCTTGTCGATATCAACGCTCATGCCGGTTGTCCTCCTGACTCACCAGGGTCCAGTAGCGGCCGCCGCGGCCGGGCATGGTGGCGGTGTCGAGGTAAAGCGAGTGATGGCAGTGACTGCATTCGATCTCATGTCCGACTTCGAGATCGCCGGTGGACAGCATCAGCGGCCGTCCACACTCCGGACAGGCCATCACGAAGCTGTCGTCGGCGTGGGAGTTTCCCCGGTTGTGTTTGCGGTTCATGGCTATCCTGTCCGTGGCTGGGAGTGGGGCACCGATTCTGCAAAATCGGTCGTCGGCTGACATTGACGGCCGTCATCAACATGGCGGTTCTCGTCAATGCGCCGATCCGATGACTGCGGTCAAGACCTGCCCGGGCCGCGCGCAGCACACTGGAACTCCAAACTGATCCGCATCTGGAAGGAGTCCAGCCATGAGCGTTGCAAAAATCATCGAGATCAGCGCCACGTCCAATGACAGCTTTGAGGATGCCATCCGCCAGGGCATCGACAAGGCATCGAAGTCGGTGGATAACATCAAGGGGGCCTGGGTGGCCGAGCAGAAGGTCACCGTGGAGAACGGCAAGATCAGCGGCTATCGCGTGGATATGCGTGTGACCTTTGTTCTCAAGTAGGGCACTGCTGATTTCAGGTATTCCCATGCAAAGGGCCCCGGCATGTAAACCGGGGCCCTCTGCTGTTGTGACTCCCAACTGATCGCTTTCAGCTCTTGATCGGAATCCGGTTGGCGCGAGCCTTCTTCGTCTTGGGGATGGTGATCTCCACCACGCCCTTGTCCGAGCGCGCGCTCACCTGGCTGGCGTCTGCGGTATCCGGCAGGCTGAAACGCCGGAAGAAACTGCCGTGGAAACGCTCCGAGCGGCGATAGTGCTCGTCGCCGGTGGACTTTTCTTCCTTGCGCTCCCCGCTGATGGTGAGCAGGCCGCCCTCCAGGGTAATGTCCACTTCCTCGGGCGCCACGCCGGGAATGTCCACGAGTACCAGGAAACGGTCCGCTTCCTCGCGAATATCCACGGCAGGGTTCCATTCCGCCATGCCCAGCGCTTCGTCAGTGCGGCTGGTCATGGGTGAGAAACGGTCAAACAAACGATCGAAATCCGCATCCAGACTGGGAATCCAGCTGCGGCGTGGTGTGGTCAGCATTCTCATATCGGTACCTCCTCGGTATGCCTGAATCAGTCCTTCTCCAGGACGTAAGACAGCTTGCGAGTTTCAGGTGAGGAAGGTGTTGACCACCGTCATCGGTGGATCTGAATTCCTTGTTAGACCCATGCCGGACCTCGGCTGTCCGGGATGCGGCATTGAGAGTCCCTCAGACAGTGTGGTGTTGCCTCCTGCTTTCAAGGGCCTGGATTACGCCGAAGCCAGGCGATGACGGTGCTCATGACTTCTGTGGGCAATTCCATTTCACCGAAGGCGTGTTCACCGACCGGCCTGCCGGGTGCGCGCAGGAAGAAATGGTCCTGGTCCGGCATGATCTGCACCGTGAAATCCGGGTTGCCGGCGGTCACCAAGGCCTCGACCAGTGGGCCTGCATTGGCAGCGGCCGAGGTCAGGCGGTCATGGCTGCCGTAGATGGCCAGCACCGGGACCCGGGTGGCGGCCAGGGCTTGTGCCGGGTTGTCAGCGAGAAAATGACGCATCCAGCGATCCGCCATCCGGCTGGTGAAGCCTTCCAGCATGTGGTTGTTCTCTTCGGCGTTGACATCAATGCCGCCCAGTGCAAAAAGGGCAATGGTATTTTCCTGCATGGCTTCCGGGGCAGCGCCGGCTATGGAAAGGCGTGCGGCTTCACGCATGTGTGCCTCCACCTGGGCCAGTATCTCCGGGGCCTCAATCCCCACTGATTGCCGGAAGCCGGCCACCTGTTGATCCACCCAAACCTCCTTGCCTTGCAGAGCCGGCGTGCCAAGCAGGATCAGAAAATCAGGGGGATTGGTTTGAGCGGCCAGGCGAGCACCGATGCCGGCACCCTCGCTGTGTCCGATCACGCCCACGCGGCTGAACTCGGCCAGCTCACCGGCCCGCAACCAGTCCAGTGCCGCACGCATGTCCACTACCCGATCGGCCGTTGTGGATGCCCGGGTACTGGGCCCGGTGGATTCGCCCGTGCCACGATCATCCAAGCGCAGGGAGGCAATCCCGGCCGCAGCGAGGGCCTCGGCCTTGAGTCGGAACAGGGGGGTGCCGGAGATGATGGCATCCCGCTTGTGATCGCCGCTGCCGGTGATCATCAGCACCACGATACCGTTTCGGGCACTGTCGGGCAGACGCAGAGTCCCTGCCAGGGTGACCTCTGGGTCCGGCGTGGACAGGCGTACTTCATGGCTCTGTATGTCTCGCCCGGTCTCAGCGGAGAGCGAGAAGGGAAGCAGGGCCAGCAGGCCGGCGATGGCGAGCACAGGGACTCGATGTGTGATACGGCTCCGATTGCATGTCATGGCAAATCGCTCCATTGCTTTGTTGCATCGTCCACGGATGCGGGCTTGTGGACGGCATGGAGGTTTAGTGTAATACGCAGGTATAACACCAGTCAAGGAGGAAGCTGCCAAGCGGCCGGACCGATGTCGCTCAGTTTACGGCGCTGGCGCCGTGTCCGCGCCGGGTAGCACGACGGCGGCGCCGCTGAAACGTCCGTGACGCAGATCGTCCAGGGCGCGATTGGCCTGTTCCAGGGGGTAGGTGGTGACCTCGGTGCGGATGGGGATCCTTGGAGCCAGGGCGAGGAAATCACGACCGTCTGCCCGGGTGAGATTGGCCACGGACTTCAGGCTGCGTTCCTGCCACAGCTTGTGGTAGGGAAAGGCGGGTATGTCACTCATGTGAATACCACCGCTGACCACCGTCCCACCCCGGTTCACCTGATCCAGAGCCGTTATCATCAGTTCACCCACTGGCGCGAAGATGAGGGCGGCATCAAGAATCTCTGGTGGACTCTGATCGCTGCCGCCGGCCCAGACTGCACCCAATTGCCGGGCAAAGGCCTGGCCGGTCTCGTCGCCGGGCCGGGTGAAGGCATAGACCGATTGGCCGTGCCAGACCGCAAGCTGGGTGAGTATATGGGCGGCGGCGCCAAAGCCGTAAATCCCCAGGCGTTGATTGTCGCGGCCGCCGGCCAGGCGCCAGGCGCGAAAGCCGATCAGACCGGCGCAGAGCAGGGGGGCGATGTCCGCGGGCTCGACATCGGCGGGCAGGGGAAAGCAGAAGGGGGCATGGGCCAGGGTATATTCGGCGAAGCCGCCGTCCAGGGTGTAGCCGGTAAACTCGGCCGCCTCGCACAAATTCTCCCTGCCTTTCTGGCAATGGCGGCAGCAGCCGTCGGTCCGGCCCAGCCAGGGCACCCCCACCCGGTCGCCGACCTTGAGTGTTCCGCAATCGGGACCGGCCTCGACCACCGTGCCCACGATTTGATGCCCGGGAATGAGGGGCAGGCGGGGCTGGTCCAGCTCTCCGTCGAGGATATGCAGGTCAGTGCGGCAGATGCCGCAGGCCTCCACCTTCAGCAGCACCTGATCCGGCGCCTGCCTGAGGGGCATCGGTACCCGTTCCGGGACCAGAGCCTGGCCGGGGCCGTGAAAGACCATCGCCCGCATGTGATCCGCCATCATCGCCTCCGGGGCCTTCCGGAAATCAGAGCTTCCCATATAGCCGTTTGGCGGACAAACAAAAAGGCCGGACCCTAACGGATCCGGCCTTTTTGCGTAATGGTGGGCGATGCTGGACTTGAACCAGCGACCCCTGCCGTGTGAAGGCAGTGCTCTCCCACTGAGCTAATCGCCCGAAAGCGCGCCATTTTAGCCCTGCGGCCTGGGCGGGTCAATGGCGGTCTGGGAGAGGGCGGGAAATTAGGTTATCCTGTTCTTCTAATTTAGCTATTTCGCCTGCTCAAAATGGTGAACGCCCATGCCCGCTCAAGGATCCCAGATGGCCCACCAGCTACCCAGCATGAAAGACATGGAGGAGCACTCCGACGAGGCCGCCCGGGTGCTCAAGGCGCTCGCCAATTCGAATCGACTGATGGTCCTCTGCGCCCTGGTAGAGGGTGAACGGTCGGTGGGGGAGATCAATGAAAAGGTACCTCTCAGCCAGTCGGCCCTGTCCCAGCATCTGGCCCGCTTTCGGCGTGAAGGCCTGGTGGCGACCCGGCGCGAATCCCAGACCATTTATTACCGGATTGCCGATGACAAGGTGCTGGAGCTGATGGGCAAACTGTACGAGCTTTACTGCGCCACGGACTGATCCTGCTGCGGCTTGTCAGCGCCGATCTCCTCGAAGGCTGCCTGGTTGGTGAAGAATATTCTTCCCGGTGCGAGCAACGCCGGGAAGCCGGCTCGCCGCAAGCGGTCCAGTACCGGGCCTTTGACTTCAGACAGATGCAGCCTGATTCCCCGGGCTGCAAGGCTTCTCACCAGTTCCTCCAATGTCTCCAGTGCGGTGCTGTCAATTTCGTTGATGGCACTACAGACCAGTACCAGATCTCTTGTTTCCGGATGCGTGTCCAGATGCTCAAGCAGGGTGTCCCGCAGAAATCGGCTATTGGGAAACTGCAGGCTTTCATCCACGCGGATCATGCTCAGGCCCGGCCGGGTTTCCACCTGGTGTCGACGGATGTTCCGGAAATGTTCAGTGCCCGGGACGCGGCCGACTTCCGCTACATGGGGCTGACTGATGCGCCAGAGCAGCAAGGCGAGGGATACCGCCAGGCCGGTGAGCAGACCCAGCTCGACCCCCAGAATCAGCACACTGGCGAAACTGATAAGCGCCACGGTGGCGTCCGGCCGATTATGGCGCCAGGTATCGCGAATGCTTGCAAAATCCAGCAGCGGCAGCACTGCCAGCAGAATGATCCCTGCCAGGATGGCGCGCGGCAGCATCGCCAGTACCGGGGTGGCGAACAGTAGGGCAAGCAGCACACCGCCGGCTGCGAATACACCGGCCAGCGGGCTTTTCGCGCCGGCATCTCTGGCGACCAGAGTGCGTGCCAGCCCACCGGTCACCGGGTAGGCCGCACTCAGGCCTGCCACCAGATTGGACGCACCCAGCCCGAGTAATTCCCTGTTGGGCTGGATGTCCTCTCCGTCACGGGCTGCCAAGGCCCGACCCACCGAAACACTCTCCATGAGCCCAATCAGTGAGATAAGAAAGGCCATGCCCAGCAGTTCCATCAGCCACGCCAATTCGATGGGGGGCAGGGCGAAGCTCGGAAGGCCCCGGGGAATCTCCCCAACCAGGGCCGTCCTCTCCCCCAGCCCGGTGTGCAATGCCAGCGTGATCCCGAGAACGACCGCAGCCAGCGCGCCCAGGCGGGAGACGATCAGGCCGGCGGTGGGCAGCCGTGGCTGCAGCAGCCGGGCCAGTGGGCCGGAAAACAGGCGAATCAGAAGAACTGTGCCGATGGCCAGGAGCAAAGTGGGAAGGCTGAATGACTGCCAGTTACCCGCCAGTTCGCCGACAAGGGCAAACGGCTCCCGGACCTCGACGGGGATACCCAGCGCATGGGGCAGCTGGCTGAGACCGATCAGAACCGCGACACCCCCCATGAAGCCCAGCAGCACGGGTCGGGACAGGAAATGGGTGATAAAGCCCAGCCGCAGCAGGCCCATGAGCATGAGAATGGCGCCCGAGGCCAGGGCCAGGCTGGCGGCAACCGGCACGGGGTCAAGGCCGTGGCGCTGGGAGAGCAAGGCGGTGGCCGTGGCCACCATCAGGGAGACCACGGCCACCGGGCCAACGGCAAGGTAGCGGCTGCTGCCGAACAGGGCATAGGCCGCAGTCGGCAGCAAAGAGGCATATAGGCCAACCTGGGCCGGCAATCCGGCCAGCAGGGCGTAGGCCATGCCCTGGGGGATCAGCATGGCAGCGATGACCAGGCCTGCAATGGCGTCTTGCCCGAGTGAATTGGCATCGGGGAAGGGCCAGATTCCCTTTTTCCCTGACTGCAACAAAATTACACCTGTTTACTTGACCTGACTGGAATAAATATTAGAATAACCTAAAATAATAGTGTTTTCCACTGACGAAAGAGTCTTGCCCGGTTATTCGCCAAGGCAAGCGGGAGGAGTAGCTACCATGCGCTGGATCAGCCTTGTTGTTTCCGGAGTGTCCTTGCTGGCAGTCACCCAGCTAGCCCAGGCAGGGCTGGAGGACGAAGATCGAGTCCGCTTGGAAGCCGATGCCCATGCCGTGACGGTGGAATTGTTCGAGACACTTGCCGGGCGCCTGCAGGAGGCCATGCAGGAAGATGGTCCGGTGGCGGCCATTTCGGTCTGCCGTGACGATGCGCCGGCGATCAAGACCCGGCTTTCCCTGGAGAAGGGCTGGCAGGTGAGCCGGGTGGGAACACGCGTCCGCAACCCGCTTTTGGGCACGCCTGATGCCTGGGAGCGTGAGGTGCTGGATGAATTTGAACGGCAACGTGCCGACGGCAAGGCAGTGCCCGAGCTCAATCATTCGGAAGTGGTTTCCGAAGGTGATCAGCGCTATTTTCGCTATATGCGTGGAATCGGTGTCCAGGGCAACTGTCTACTCTGCCATGGCACGGACGAACAGATTCCCGAGCCGGTCAGGGACGTGCTGGATGATCGCTACCCTCATGATGCAGCATGGGGCTACGAGGTTGGAGACCTGCGCGGTGCTTTCACCGTCAAGATACCCCTGAAGGATTCGAAACAATGAGCCACAAGATCACGGTAGTAGGCAGCGGGTTTGCCTCTCTCACCACGGCCCGCCACCTGCGCAGGCTGGATCGAGAGGCGGAAATCACCCTGGTGGCGCCGCGACCGGAGTTTGTCTTCCTGCCCAGTCTGATCTGGCTGCCCACGGGTCAGCGGCAGCCCGAGGATATCATTCGGCCGCTGGAGGGGTTTTTCCGGCGCCACCGTATTCACTATCACCAGGGTAGTGCCACTGGCCTTGACCCAAGTGGTCGCCTGCTACTCACCGACAATGGCGAGGTGCAAAACGATGCCATACTGATCGGCAGCGGCGGGCGTTTTCTCAAGAAATTGCCAGGTATCGAGCATGCCATCACCCCCTGCGAGGGGGTTGAGTCCGCCATGCGCATCAAGCAGGCGGTGGAGGACATGGACGGAGGGCATATCGCCTTTGGTTTCTCCGGCAATCCCAGGGAAGGCCAGGCCATGCGCGGCGGGCCCATGTTCGAGTTTCTTTTCGGTATCGACAGTCTGCTGCGAAAGCAGGGGCGGCGGGACCGTTTCGAACTGACCTTCTTCTCGCCGGCACCGCAGCCGGGAAAGCGTCTTGGCCCAAAGGCCGTGGGCAAGCTGCTTGCGGAGATGGAACGCCGCGACATTCACACTCATCTGGGGCACAAGCTCAAGGGGTTCACGGAGGACAAGGTCACCACCGAGGGGGGCGAGTTTCCGGCCGACCTCATCCTTTTCATGCCGGGCATGACCGGCAACCCCTGGTTCGACAACACCGAACTGGGCCGTTCCGACGGTGGCCTGCTCAAGGCGGATGCCTTCTGCCGGGTGGAAGGGGCCGAGCGGGTCTATGTCGCCGGCGATGCCGGATCCTTCCCGGGCCCGGACTGGATGCCCAAGCAGGCGCACATGGCTGACCTGCAGGCGGAGGCGGCAGCGAAGAACATGCATGCGGAATTGAATGGACGGGAACCTGAGGCCACCTTCAAGGCCGAATTGATGTGTATTGTGGACAGCATGGACAAGGGCATGCTGGTGGCCCGCAGTGAAAAGCGCAACTGGGTGCTTCCCAGAAGCCGCCTGTGGCACTGGTCCAAGTCCCTGTTCGAGAAGAAGTACCTGCGTCAGTATCGATAGGAATGCCCGGTACCATGTGATGGACGATATCAGTAGCAACCGTGACCCGGCCGAACTCCGCAAGATGCTGGATTATCTTGGGGTGGCGGCGTTTCTGATCGATGTGGATTCACATGATGCGTTCCGACTGGCCGCCATCAATGCCCGCCACGAGCAACTCACTGGCATGAAACACGATGACGTGGCGGGATGTAGTGTGGATGATTTGCTGTCACCGGAAATGGCGGCGAATGTGAAAGGCAATTATCGACTGTGTGTCGAGGGGCGGGCCGCCACGGATTACCGGGAAGTGCTTGATCTCCCTGCCGGGCGGACCTACTGGCACACCGCGCTGGTGCCGCTCATGGATGATACCGGACGTATCACCCGCCTGTTGGGGACGGCCCACGAAATCAGTGACACTCTCCACCTGGAACTGGAAACCCGTTATCAGTCCACCGTGTTGAGTGCCTACCTGGATGAATCGCCGGACGGGATCCTGGTGGTGGATGCCGACAATACCATGAGAACGTGGAATCGCCGCTTCCTGGAGCTCTGGTCCATTCCCGAAGCGGTGATGGAGGCCCGCGATGGCGAGGCCGCCTTGAAGGCAGTCACAGACCAGCTGGTGGATCCCGAAGACTTCATCGAGCGAGTCAAGGCCTTGTACGCCAGCCTGGAAGAGGAAGAGCAGGGAATGCGAATCGACATGAAGGATGGACGCGTCCTGGAGCGCTATTCCCGGGGGCTCCATGGACCGGCCGGTGTCTATTGGGGGCGCATCTGGTTCTATCGCGATGTCACCGATCGGGAGCGGATGACTGAAGAGCTCCGTCGCCTCTCTCAGACCGATCCGCTTACCGGGGCAGCCAACCGGCGCGTGTTCATGGACGTATTGCGGGAAGAGTATGAGCGTGCCAGGCGCTACCGCCATCCACTGAGCATGCTCATGCTCGACTTGGACCGATTCAAGCAGATCAATGACGGGCACGGCCATGCGGCAGGTGACGAGGTGCTCAAGCGTTTCGTGGACGTCTGCACGCAGGCGCTTCGCAGCAGCGATTGCCTGGCCCGCATGGGCGGTGAGGAGTTCGCCATCCTGCTCCCGGAAACCGATCTACATGCCGCCACCCGCCTGGCCGAGCGGCTTCGCATCTCCGTGGCTGCGATGGTGTTTGCCGGCGCGGATGGTCCCTTCGCTGTCACGGTGAGTATCGGAGTGACGGATTTGGATGAAGAAGATACCGCCGAAGATCACCTTCTGACCCGTGCCGACAAATGTCTGTATGCCGCCAAGGCGGAAGGTCGTAACTGCGTATTCACCGCACAAGGCCTGAGTCAATGCCGGCAACACCCGGCATGATGACAGCGGGCTCTCAGTCCGGTTCTGCCGCTCACTCGCCATTCCAGGCGCGGCGAGGGATAATCGGAGTTTGATTTTCTGGGTAAGCATCGGCAGCGAGTCACCGGATGGGGCAGGCGGGCAAGGTCATTCGAATCGGGCAGTGGCGGTTCCTGCCGGAGCGCAATCTGCTGTTGGGCAGGGGCGAACGGCGGGAGTTGGAGCATCGTCTTTCGGTCCTGCTCGAGTATTTCTGCGACCATGCGTCTGCGGTTCTGACTAAAGACAGACTGCTCGAGGCTGTCTGGGGGCCCCGCATCGTCGGGGAAGAGAGCCTGTCCGTGGCGGTCAGCCAGCTTCGGCGGTCCCTGGATGACACGGCTCGCAATCCACGCTTCATCCGTACCGTGCCGGGCGTCGGTTACCAGTGGATCGCCACGGTGGCCCGGGAAGATGGACCTCGACATCGTGGGCTCTGGCTGGTGGCAGTGATGACGGCGGGGCTGCTGGTCTCGACCGCGCTGGTTTTCTGGTGGCTGACCGGGAAGTCGGAGCCAGTGGTTGCACTGGCGGAAGAGAACGGGCCCGGGTCCGAGGCCCGGCAGTTGCTCGCCAGTGAGAAGCCGGAGGACTGGCGCCGGGCGGTCGGCCTGTTCCGGCGCGTGATCGAAGCCGAGCCGGATCAGGTGGACGCCTACCTCGGTTTGGTCGAGGCCAAGCTGCGGCAGCTTCGGTATTTGGATCTGCCCGTGGCGCCCCATTACAGTGAACTGGAAGCCTTGTTGGCTCGTGCCCTGAGTATTGCACCCTTCCATCACCAAGCCTTGTTACTCTATGCCAATCTGCAGTTCATGCATGGGCAGGATTACACGGCTGCGGAAGCGGCCTTTCTGGACTTGTTGAGCGTCCAGCCCAATCATGCCGAGGGACGATTAGCCTACGCCAACTACTTGTTGGCCTTCGGTCGATTTGAGGAAGCGATGACGGAGGTCACGACCCTGCGTCGCCACCAGCCCTTGTTTTACGCGGTGCCTATGGTGGCCTGGAACTACCTCATGCAGGGCGAGACCGAGCTGGCCTGGAAGGAAATCCAGCGTATTACCCTGACCGAGCCCCGCTCGGCCGCCTATCATGTCTCGGCCCAGCATATTGCCTTCCAGCGAGGTGACGAGTTCGTGGCCATGGAGCACCTTAAGGCCCTGATGACCCTGGCCGGTATCGAGAACGAACGGCTGGCCCGCTTTGAGGCCGACTTTGCCGAAGCCGGACTGGCCGGGGTCCATGCTCGCTTGCTGGATGAGCGTGAAACTGCGGAGCTGGGTCATTACCGACCGCCCCTGTCCTGGGCACGCTATGCCCTGGTGGCCGGGGAGTATAGCCAGGCCCTGGATCATCTGGAGGCGGCGCGCGAGGACTCCCAGGAAGCGCTGCTCTGGCTGGCCGTGGATCCGCATTATCGCGCCCTGCATGCCGAGCCCCGCTTTCAGGCGGTGCTGACCAGTCTTGGTTTGACGTTGCCAAGCAATTGAAAGTAATAGGATTAATTAGGCTTTAAGAAGCTTTGGGCCGGCTTCAGGACGGGCCCGGACGCGATCGGCAGACTGGCCGGACTTCATTCTCAGGAGTCCGAACCATGTCATTTTCGAGTGTCCGTCTGACACTGATTTTCTTGATTCTATTCCATACCGTGCCCGGCGACGCCGCTGACTGGCCATTGTTCAAGGGTGATCCCGAGCGCAGCGGTCATGTCCGCCAGGATGTGGCTGTCACAAGCCTGGCGCTGGACTGGCAATTCCGCCTGCCCACCACCATTGCCAGTTCGCCGGTGGCCGTCGGGGATCAGCTCTTCGTGGCTGGTGAGAACGGCAACCTCTATGCCTTCGGGCTTGCGGATCGCCAATTGCAATGGATTCGCCCCTCGGGCGGAGCCATCAGTGCCACGCCGGCCGTTTTCGGGGACTTCGTCTATATCCTTAATCTCGATGGTTTGTTCCAGGCCATCCATCGCGTCGACGGAACTGAGGCCTGGTCTTTTCGGACCGGCGGTGAGAAGCGCTTCAGCGCCATCCACTACATGGGAATTCGGCACAGCGATGCCCCGATTCGCGACCCCTGGGATTTCTACCTGTCCTCACCCCTAGTGGCCGACGGCCGCGTCCATGTGGGTAGCAGCGACGGCCATCTGTACACCCTGGATGCCGATACCGGCGAGCTGCTCTGGCGCTACCGGACCGCTGGCATGGTCCATTCCTCCCCGGCCCTTGGCCGCAAGCATCCGGATGGCCATACCCTGGTGATTGGCGACTGGTACGGCATGGTGCATGCCCTGGATGCGGAAAGCGGGGAGGTTCGCTGGACCTACGCCACCGAGCGGGATAGCGTTCATCAGCAGTGGCTGGGCGTCCAGTCCTCGCCAGTGGTGGACGGTGACCGGGTTTACGTGGGCAGCCGTGACGGCTACCTGTATGCCCTGTCTTTGGCAACCGGAGAGGTGCTGTGGCGTTACGCCATGATGCAACGCTCCTGGGTGGTGGCCACGCCTTCCGTGGATGATGAACGTATCTACCTGGGTAGCTCGGTGCCGGGTTTTGTGATCGCCCTGGACCGGGTGGATGGGACCGAGGTCTGGCGTCGGGAGGTCGGTGCCTGGAGCTACAGTTCACCCCTGGTCCTCGGGCGCCATTTGGTCACGGCGGTCATGAACGGTGATCTGTTAGTACTGGACGCCGCGACAGGTGAACAACGCTGGCGGTATCAAAGCGATGCCGCCCGGGAAAACCATTTTGGCACGCTGGACCCGGACAGCGGGCAGTTCGATAACGAACGCCTGGGTTCCGGGGAGCTGCACCAGGCGCTTTACGGCTACATGGAATACATCCTGCATCTGGGAGGGTTCCTGTCTTCGCCGGCCTGGCATCGGGATGAGCTAATTATCAGCACCAGCGACGGTCAGGTCTTGATCTTCCGTGTGCAGGAAGACTGACTGCCGGATCTGTGGAACTGTGGCAGGATAGTCGATCCCTCGGGACAATGTGAGAATCGTCGATGGTCGAGATCGTCAAAGTCAGCACTGAAACCCAGATTGCTGCAGTGGCCCGCCTGGCTCGGGAAATCTGGGTGGATCACTACGCGCCCATCATTGGTCGGGCTCAGGTGGATTACATGCTGTCCAACTTTCAAAGTGAGGCCGCCATTGCCCGGCAATTGAATGAGGGTCAGGAATATTACCTGCTCCGCCGGGACGGGCAGGCTGCCGGCTATCTGGCGCTGATTGCAGAGCCCGCCGAACAACGGTTGAAGATCAGCAAGATCTACGTCGACGGCCGCTACCGTGGCCAGGGTCTGGGCCGGCGCTTACTGGCATTCACCGAAGAGGTTTGCCGGGAGCGTGATCTGGACATGCTCTGGCTGACCGTCAACCGCGATAATCTGGATTCCATCCGCTGGTATGAAAGCATGGGCTTTCGCAATACAGGTCCGGTTATGTTCGACATCGGTGGGGGCTATGTCATGGACGACTATCGCATGGAGAAGCAGCTGAGCGAGCCAGGCACATCTCATGGTGCTCGCGGATCGCTACTCCATGGCGATGAATGAACCATTAACCTCTCCGTCATGGCAGTCACTGCCGGAGCAATGATGGTCATTGGATATCCTCCCTGCTCTTGTAGTGTGCAAGCATGTCGATTCGGGAGTGACGGCTCGGTATTCGCCCAATTGCGCCGATTTTGATTAGACTGATCCTTCCTGTAGCGCTCAGCAAAGGGGGTTCCCATGTTCCAGCGTGTCGCGCTCGCCATACTGCTTGGCCTGGCCACCTTCTTCTCGCCGATAGGCGAGGGTCTGGCCGATACCGTCAATCATCGGGTTGATTCGGTCACCGTCTACCCCATGAAGGCGGAAGTCAGCCGGATTGTCGAATTTGACGTGGACGGGGAGAGTGGCACCTTGCGGCTGGATGGTCTGCCTGCCTCTCTGGACGTCAACGCCTTGCGAATCACGCCCATCAAGCCTGCATCACTGGCCATTGGTCAGCTATCCACCCAGCGACAGCGTGGTACGGAAAGCGAAAGGGCAGCCATCCGTGAGCTACGCGCCCGTATTGAGATGCTTGAGGCTGAGCGGGAAGAAGTGGAGGTACGCCTGGATGTGCTGGCGCTCCAATTGCGTCTGTTGGAGCAGGCGACCGGAGAGGACAGGGCGTCAGCAACCGACTGGAACCAACTGGCGTCAATCACGGGGACCTTGGGCGAGACGGCCGAAAGTGTGATCGGTGAACGTCTCACTGCCCGCCGGGAAGCGCGGCGCCTGGATGAGGAAATCGAGGTGTTGCGTGACAGTCTGGATGACCTGGGCGGGGAACAGACCGAGTCCCGTTCCCTGACGATGAGCTGGCAGGCCGAGGGGCCCGGGCGAGCCGAACTGCAGCTGGAATATGTGGTTTACCGAGCCGGCTGGCATGCGGATTACGAGGTTCATCTCGATACCGGCAGTGAAGAAGTGGAAATTGTTCATCGTGCCCAGATTCATCAGAGCAGCGGGGAAGACTGGGAAGACGTCACACTGTTCGTCTCAACCAGCGAACCGGCACTGGGAGACCAGATACCCGAGCTTTCATCCTGGTATATCGACTTCCATCAACCCCAGGCGGCCGAGGTGCATCAGGATTACAGCCTGCGTCGTGTTCCCGTCACCGGTTCGCGAGTCACTGCTGCGGATCTTGTCGGGAGTGAGTTCTCGGCGGAGTATCGTCTGCCCGGACGCGTCAGCGTGCCAGGGGACGAAGAACACCACCGTTTCACTTTGGGTCGGGCCGAACTGCCGGTGTCACTTTCTTTGAGGACCGTGCCTTCCCGGGCCTCTCATGCATGGCTGTTCGCCACCGGCGAGTTTGAGGGCGAGGTACCGCTGCCGATGGGCAATGCCCATCTCTATCGTGATGGCGTCATGGTGGCCCAGACCGAATTTTCCGCCCTGGTGCCAGGCAACGAGTTCCGCGCGGGCTTTGGCGTCGATCAGCGGACTACCGTGGAGCACAAGCTGGTGCGGGATATCCGGGGTAGCAGCGGTACCTTCCGCCGGCGCAACGAGGTCGAGCGCCTCCATCGCATCACCATCACCAGCGGCCACGACCGGGCAATTCCGATCACCGTGCTTGATCGCATGCCGGTGGCCCGGGATGAACGCATCGAAGTCTCTTTGCTGGACGAGTCAGAGCGCCCCGATCGGCAAGACGTGGATGATCGGCCTGGGATAGTTTCCTGGGACCGGGAACTGGGCGCCGGTGAGACTCTGGAGTTGCCGTTCGGCTACAAGGCAAGCTGGCCCGAGTCCGAGCCAGGCATCGACAACTGGTGAATCCAACCTGCCACTTCGGCGCCCTGTATCGCCGACTGGCGGCAAGTGCTGGTGACTATGGCCGCGAATTGAGGATGGCATCTACTGCTGACTTCACCTTCTCGACTTCATCGAGTGCGTTGGGCCAGTGGGGGGCGAAGCGGAGCCAGCCGGCCGGGCTGGCGACGGAAATTCCCTGGTCGGCCAGGGCGGCGGCCCAGTCGGCGGCGGGACGGTGGTCGGGCGGTCGCACGCTTAGAATGCCGGAGCGGTTCTCCGCCTCCGCCATGCGGGCGCTTTCAAAGCCGCGCTCGGTCAGTGCCGGTTCCAGGGCATCCAGCCAGACCTGCACATGGGCATGAATGTTCTCCACGCCGATGGATTGAATCAGCGTCACACTGGCCGACAGCCCGGCGCAGCCGATGGAATTGAAGGTCCCTGATTCCAGCATCCGTGCGCCGTGCTGAAAGGGACGGTCATAGCGCAGGGTCTCGGGGCCGCCCGTGAGAAACTCGAAAGCGTTCTCGTGGCTGATCCAGCCGGCAAGATGGGGCTCCAGTTGTTCGGCCTTGTCCCTTGAAACATAGACAAAACCCACCCCCTCCGGGGCCATCAGCCATTTGTGACTGCCGCAGGCCAGGTAATCGATGCCCATGGTTGTCACATCCATCGGTACCACGCCCACCGCCTGGATGGCGTCCACGAAAAACTCGCTGCCGTGGCGCTTGCAGAGCGCGCCCATGGTCGCCAGCGGCATGAGCTGGCCGGTGGTGAACTGGACGGCACTGACCGCCACCATTCGAATGCCGTCGGCGAGATGGCGTTCGAATTCCGCCAGGGCCGTTGCTCGGTCGTGGCGAAAATCCTCCGCGTACATCCACACGAGTTCCAGATCATGGCGCTTGGCCGCCTGCTGCCAGGGAGTGACATTGGTGGGAAATTCCCCGGCCAGCACCAATACCCGCTCTCGTGGTCGCCAGGGCAGGGAATTGGCAATGGCCACCACTCCCGCGGTGGTATTGGCCACCAGGCCGATTTCGCTTTGCCCGTCGGCGCCGATCAGCGTACCCAGCTGCTCCCGGAGCCGTTCCCGGCGCTCGACCTCCATTGGAAAAAAGCCCACGCCTTCCCGCGCCTGCGCTGCCATGACCTCATCCACCGCGGCTGAGACAGGCTTGCTTAGCGGTGAGATCGAGGCATGGTTTGCATAGACATGGAATTGAAGGTCGGGAAGCAGGGCCCGTTGACCCAGGGCCGCTTGAGGCTTGCCAGTGTCAGCCATCCATTCGCTCCGCGTGGGGAATTTCAGCAAGAATGTATGCAGCTGATCATGCCAGTCAGCTGTTCCCGAGCCAAGCGCCGCGGCTTCATCCCTGAAGCCGATGGCGACGCTGGTAATGGGCAGGGCTCATTTACCGGGCTGGATGAAGCGGAATTGCTGGGCTTCGTCCAGTTCGGCGACCAGGGCTTCTTCCTTGGCGGCGAGGGCTTTCAGGCGGGGGCACAGGGCCTCGGCGTGTGCCTCGATTTCGGCGGCGCGGGCTTCGACTTCGGCCTCAATGGTTTCTTCCAGGCCGGCAACCCGTTCTTCGATATGCTCTTCACCCAGTAAGAGGGCGGTCAGGGCCAGGCCAATACCGGCCTTGATGAGTTCGGGCTTGGCATTCTCCACTGCCTGTTTCACGCTTTGGTCGATCTGTTGGCCGAAGGTCTCGGCGTTGAAATCAGTGGTGGTGGCGATGGCTTCCAACAATTCTTCCCTGAGGCTTTCCAGGTCAGCATTCAGGTTCCGCGTCGCAGTCTCGCCGAATACGGTGGTCACGGCGGTACTGGCCGCGTAAATTCCGATATCCACCGCCTCCGCGGCAATAACCCGGAATTCCTCCACCAGCTCACGGACCTCCTGTTCATAGGCCGCCGCACGGGCGCTGCCTTCAGCCGAGAGGGGCATGGTTTGCCCGTCCACGGTCAGGCTGCCACCGGAGAAGCGTGCCGTCCGCTGCTCATCGGCAACCTCCACATGGGACTGGGTAATCTCCAGCTTGGGTGCCAGCGAGACACGGCAGTCGGAATTGAATTGCGCCGCCTGTGCCATGCTACCCAGGGCCATGGTTGCCGCCAGCAGCAGGCTGCTCATCGTCAATTGCTTGCTCATGATCAATCCTCCTTGTGAATCGGGCCGCGACTCGGATCGAGTAAGCGGTATTAGCGTTATAGATAACTACAACACCAATGTCAAGCGACCCAGTCGGCTTCTCTAGCCGACTGGGCCGCTTTCCGTTTACGACTGGCCTGTGAAGCTTGCGTGGCTGTTGATGAGATTTCGGTAATCGGGAATGTGATTGGAGAACAAGGCACCCAGACCTTCGACGTCGTTGCGCCAGTCACGATGTAACTCACAGGCCACGCCGAACCAGCTCATGAGCTGGGCACCGGCCTGTGACATGCGATCCCAGGCCGCGTCACGGCTAATTTGATTGAATGTCCCCGAGGCGTCGGTGACCACGAAGACCTCGAACTCCTCGGCCAGGGCCGAGAGGACGGGGAAGGCCACGCAGACTTCGGTGACCACGCCGGCGATGATCAGCTGCTTCTTGCCGGTGGCCTTCACGGCCTTGACGAAGTCCTCATTGTCCCAGGCGTTGATCTGCCCCGGGCGGGCAATATAGGGGGCCTCCGGGAAGGTCTCCTTGAGTTCCGGCACCAGCGGGCCATTGGGGCCGTCCTCGAAGCTGGTGGTGAGGATGGTGGGCAGCCCGAAGTACTTGGCCAGATCGGCCAGGGCCAGCACGTTGTTCTTGAAGGTGTCCGGCTCAATGTCCCTTACCAGAGACAGCAGTCCGGTTTGATGGTCCACCAGCAGCACGGCTGCCTGATCCTTGTCGAGTCGATTAAAGTTTTTCATGTTCCTCTCCAGATATTGGCGCCCGGATGGTCCGGGCTGTTTATGCTGCTCTCGCTGAAATCGGGTAGCGCGACTTCCAGCGATTGCTGAGGTTGGGCCGAGAGGCGCTCAGACGCTCCATGGGAGCGGTGATCTTGCTCCGCCTTGCTGTTCCCTGGTTTTGACTGTAGCGATCTTCAGCCTGTTATTGAGGCTATATGTAGAACGATAATTCGGCTAGGTGGGCGTTTATCAACAGTTCGTTCTCTAAATGGAACGAGAATGGGATTGGCAGGCTATCTATGGTTCCGTGAGGCGCGCCGGGCTTTGCTTGCGGATGCTGCGACAGGTGTGCAGTCGAAGTGGTGCTTGGTGTCCGGTCGGTCTTGATGTCTTGCCAAGTAATCCCTGGGGTGGTGTTGACGGCGGTCAATACGGACGATTCCCATCGGCGTATGTTGCATTTACCATTCATCTCCGATGTGCACACCCAGTTTCGGTAAAAGGTAGCGGTGCATGAAGAGCATGACTGCTGCGGCAGCGAAAGCGCCCAGGAATACACCGATTGCACCTCGGACATCGTGCATCAGATCAGGGGCCAGTATTAGTACGCCGGAGAGGGCCAGCATGATGATGCCGCCGACCAGCTTGAGGATACGCCCGTGCCGTTCTTCGAAACGGTCGACACGAAGTGTCGTCAGGGCAGTTACGAAGATCGCCAGTTCAATGAGCAGGTAGATCAGCAGGTATAGCCCAAGCAGGAAGGAGAAGAAGAGCCAATCGATGTCGTGAGTGGCAACGATGCCGCCCCAGATGACAGGGAAGCCGGCGGTACAGGGTAGCTCGATGAAAGCGATACCGCTTGCCATCACGGCGGTGGCGGCAATGAGTGCCGGTGTCGACCGGCCGTCGCGGATCAGGCCGCGAAAGCGGCGGTAGATGCCTGGCTTGTGCTTCTCGTCAATGGTGAAAGAAATCCCTCGCTGGAACCAGAAATAATCCTTGATATTGACCCCGGCAAAGACAAGCGCCAGGGTTGCAACCACCCAGTAGACCCAGTCGCTTGTCAGTAGCAGACTTAGCGCACCGAAAACACCGATAATGAATAGGCCGTAAATGGCTGCAGTCACCGCCAGGAAGGTCAGGCCTACCGCGAGGATTCGCTTGCGTGAGCCGGAATGAATCACCAGCGCCAGCAGGATTGTCAGAACCCAGAGTGAACAGGGATTGAATCCGTCGATGAAGGCGATCAGCGCTGTCGATATGGTGAGTGGTTGGACCATCAGGTCGATGGTTCCGACCAGGGGTAGGCTGATCGGGGCCGTTTCCTGTGCTGTCGCTTTCTGATCGAATCGCTGGCGGGTGTCACGCGAGTCGGGGCAGTCACCCCTCGCAAGACAGTGCTCTACATGGCTGGTTATTTGGTGCCGAATCAGGCGACTGTCCCCCAGCCAGGCTCGTCCTCCCACGAAGACAGCGGGTACCGAATCAGCCCCCGTACCATGGGCCGAGGCCACCGCACGAAACAGCTTGCGATTGTAATCGCTCTGTCGCACCTCGAAGAAATGGGTCGATAGTGCCTCGTGCGACTCGTCAAGGGCTTTGATGAAGGGCTTCTGAGCTTCACAGTGGGGGCAGGTATCACTGTGGAACACCAGCATGTGCAATTCATTCATCGGCGCGGCCACTGCGATGGGGGGTAGCAATAGCAGCAGGGTCAGAAAAAGTCGCAGGCGGAATCTGGGCATGCGAATTTCCCCACGATGAATGGAAAGCGAGGGAGGGGCGGGTCGGTGACTCGCTCAACCTCCATCCGGATTTCCTGCCTGGGCCAGAAGGGTTTAGGCCGCTTCGACACCTGCCTTATTATCTGCTTTTTTCATCTTGGTCTCCAGTTGGCTGGGGGGCAACCGATTCTGACCGATTCAGGTGCTGATTGGGTTCCCCCGTGCCGGGTGTGCAGTAGATTTCATACAGTTGGCCGATGATCTCCATGACACCGGGGTCGGCAATGCGGTAGTGGATATTCTGTGATTCTCGGCGGGTGGCGACCAGCTGGTCCTGGCGCAGTCGGGCAAGGTGCTGGGATAACGCGGATTGGCTTAGGGGAATCTGCAAGCTGAGTTCGGAAACGGTCTTTTCGCCTTGAACAAGCTGGCAGAGAATCATCAGACGATGAGAGTTGGCCAGCGCCCGCAACATGTGAGCGGCTTTTTCGGCATGTGCGGGCGCCAGCTCGGCCAACAGGGCCTTGCGTTTTCTCATTTCCTGGTCTTTTGTGGTCATGGTTGCCTTTATCGACTTTTCGCAGCAGCCTGTCGTTGTGCCCGCAGACGGCGGATGCCCAGCAGCCGGAGCATGGCTCGTTCGTAAGCGGGTTCAGCAACGCCCTTGCGCATCTTTCTCAGGAAGTACCATTCGAAGGCCGATTTGGCCCAGTGCACCCACTTCCCCTTTCGAGTCCAGGTCACATTGCGTGGCGGCATTTGGGGCATGGCCAGAAAGGCTGCACCGGTGTTCCCCATGTCAGCCAGACAGAGCGCATTCCAGGTGGCCCGTGCCTCAGGCTGCTCGCCGGCAATGGCCAGTTTGATGTTCTCCGCAATGGCGGTGTTCATGGACTCGATCATGTATCCGGTCTTGGGGGCTCCGGTGGGCACTGGCGTTTTTTCCACCGGCGGAATAGCCACACAGACACCGGAAGCATAGATATTTGGCCATTTGGGATTACGCTGGTATTCGTCGATTTGCACAAAGCCTCGTGGATTGCAGAGGCCCTCTACACTGGCAACCGGATCCACACCCTTGAATGCGGGCAGTATCATGGAAAAGACGGAATCGATCTGATGTTCCCTGCGGACTTCGCCCTGGTCATCATGTTCCTTGACGAAGACCTTGCCATCTTCCAGCTTCTCGGTGGATGCATTACAGACCCAGCGAATATCACGCTGCCGCAATTCATGTTCCAGCAAGCCCTTGGAGTCGCCCACGCCACCAAGGCCCAGGTGGCCAATGTAGGGCTCGCTGCTTACAAATGTGATTGGTACCTGGTCTCTCAGGCCGCGTTTGCGCAGGTCACGATCCAGTATGAATGCGAACTCGTAGGCGGGGCCGAAGCAACTGGCTCCCTGGGCCGCACCGATCACTACCGGGCCGGGTGAGGCCAGAAGCTGTTCGTATTCGCCACGACAGTGTTCGGAGTGATCCAGTGTGCAGATGGACTGGCTATAACCGTCGGGGCCCAGCCCCGGGATTTCATCAAAAGCCAGCTTGGGCCCGGTGGTAATGGCAAGGTAGTCGTAGTCCAGGCCTTCACCACCCTTGAGCTCAATGCGCTGCGCATCGGGGTCGATGCCGACCATGCTGTCTACCACCAGATCGACGTTCCGCTTTCTGAGAGGAGGTGCCAGTGGCGTCGTGGTCTTGGGACGCTCTCGCCAGCCCACCGCGATCCAGGGATTGGACGGCACGAATTGAAAGTGGTCGGCAGGGCTGACCACAGTGATTTTTTGCTTCGGGCCGAGGGTCTTTCGCAGCTCAAGGGCCAGGGGCATGCCGGCCAGGCCGGCGCCAATGATTACAATGTGTGCCATGGTCTTATCCTCCAATGGCTGGCAATTCCCCGAAGGGAGAGCTTGATCCCTCAGCGCCAACTACGGGGAACAAATCGGCTTCAGTGCGCCTTTCGCGAGGCCACGTCCTAGGCATCCCGAAGTCCGGCCTTTCTTAGAATGGTCATCATGGGGCACCAGCAGGTGAAGGCCGACTGGATCAGATTAAGCGCCACGAAACCGGTGAAGAACAGCCAGTACTCGTGGTGGAAATGCGCGAGCAGAATGCTGGCCAATACAAAGCTGCCCGCAATGAGTCGAAGTGCCTGGTTTACGGTCATGGTGTTTCCTCCTGTCATGGAGACAATGAAAAGATTGCTCAGAAAGTGCGTTTCAGTCGCAGAAAGACACTGGAGTCTTTCTCGAACTGGCCGTAGAAAGTGTGATCATCCTCGCCGCCAAATAGATTGGCGCCTGCCGTCATGTACAGCTCGTCACTTAAGCGATAGTTAACCGTGGGCCGGAGGAACCAGTCCTCGTAGTCGGGAGAGTAGAAGCTCATCAGCCCGAGGGTGAGGTTGTCCCGCATCAACCTTTGGGTCAGGCGCACGGTAATGAGCTGGCGGTATTCTTCGGGCAGGGTGGCAGGATCCCCCTGGAAGTTGGCCTCCAGCTCATCGAAGTCCTGCAGCCATTCGACGTAGTACTGGGTGCCCAGGGTCAGGTTTCTGGCGATTTCCTGTTCGTATCCAGCAAGGAATCGAAACTCGCTGTTGGGCAGCATGGGGTCATCCCCATCGCGGTTGTCTGCCGAGTCGTAATAGGAGAACTCCAGGTTGTAGAGACCGGTCCCCAGCGGGCCACGCAGGCTGGCACCGAGACTGTTGAGTCGGGCAAATTCCAGATGGCCGCTTTCGGGGTTGAAAGCCGTCGGCTGGCCGAAGAAGCCGCGGTAGAGATAGATAGCCCATTCCTGTGAGCCGGCCATGCCGTAGATGCGGGTGGCCAGTTCACCGTTATCAAAGGTCCTGGCGGGGCGGTCCACCAGCGGCAGGGGCGGGGCGGCGGTCAGTTCACCCTGCATGGGATCGAAATACGACAGGCGCACGCCCTCAATGAAATTGTCCGGTTCGAAGAACGGTGTCCAGACCGCGTCGATATTGGCCCGGTCACCGAACCAGCTGACACGGACGGCGTCATTGGTCCCCTTGAGGTATTCGTCATCTCGACCGATCAGGAAGGACACCCAGTCCTTGGGGAACAAGTCATTGAGAAAGACCAGGTCGCCCGTCCCCCAGGTAAGAACCTGACGACCGAGCCGCACATCGGTGCGTTCGCCTACCGAAAAGCCGAGCCGCGCCTCGCGGACATCACCTGTCAGTTTGTCTTCCACGCTATCGGCCAGGCCGTCCAGCTTGAAGCGCCCGTCGATCCGATCACCCGCGTATTGCCCTTCCAGCTGGAAGCGAACCTCACCCAGCGGCATGTCATCGTCAATGAGGTCATTGCTGCGAGTACGGTAGCCCGCCGCACCCTCAATGAACCCGTACCAGGACAGGGGGGTCACTTCTTCATCACCCCATGGATCATTATCCCAGTCATCGGCCGTTGCCAGGGGCGGCAGGGCAATGAGCCCGATACCGGCCAGCAAGCCTGCCTTCAGAGTATTTGGCCGCACAATCATCGTGTCCTCCTTGTTCATTGACGCTGCAGCCACTGCCGGGGCGGATTCCTCAATGACCGTTCCGTGAAGACCGAATCAGGAATACCGATGTCATAGGCACTGTGGCGAAATTCCACCAGGGTGTATTCATCGTCCTTGAGGTTTTCCATTCGCATGCGGGTACCCGTGGGGTAGCCGTCGATCTCTTCCACTTCCTCAATCTGCATGCGTCGGTAGGTCTCGCCGGAGTCGTCCACGTACTCGGCCCGCATGGGCAGGAAGGTCTCGCGATCAATCCAGTTGTCGAAGTGGGCAAACTCGACAGTGCCTGGATCTCTGGGGGTGCTTCGGATGACGTAGTAGTCGTCTGTGGTTTCGATCAGCTCATGTTCATCATCTTCCAGGTGACGACCGGAGACATCCTCGTAGAAGACATGGGAGCCGACGAAGCTGGTGCGCTTGTCGCCGGGGGCAATGCGGCGAACCAGGTCCAGGCCGGGCAGATAAAGCCAGCGATCATCATCGGCGCCGGGATTCTTTTCCACCAGAAACACCGTGCCGCGGACATCGGAGGGTCGGCTGAATACCACCAGATAGCTCTGTTTGCCGTCTTCACCATCCTTGCGCAGCATGGTGAACTGGCGGACCTGCTCACGCCCGCGGCTATCGACAATGCGCATGCGCGCTTCGGCGCGTCCGTCGTCGCCGGCGTAGAAAGAGGCCTGGTTGGCCCGTTCCACGATTTCCATGGCGGTGGGGGTGTCGGCAGCCAAGGGGTTGCCGAGGCTGGTCATGAACAGCCCCAGGCCGGCGGCCGTGGAGAGCATCAGCTTGTTGAGTTTGACTGTCATCATTGTGTACCTCCTTGAGGTATCGATTGCGTGATTCATTCGCTTGTCGCCTTGACTTCCTGCGCGGCGTCGCGTCCGAAGAAAAGACCGGGCACCGTGCGCAGGATGGCGGGCAGCATCAACAGGGTGACGATGGCGGAGAGCGCCATGATGCTGGCCAGGAAGATGCCCACCGTGATGTAGGGGACCAATGCGGCGGTCAGCAGCGGCAGAAAGCCCAGGGAGATCACCACGGCATTGCGGGTGATGGCTCGAGCGGGTTCGCCGAAGACATACTCCATGGCCTGCTGCCAGCTTCCCGTTTCATTGAAGGCGCCGCGCATGCGCTGAATGAAGTGGATGGCAAAGTCCACGGAGAGGCCCAAACTGAGCGAGGACAGCACCGCCACCGGCATGTCGTAGGATTTGCCGATCAGGCCCATGACCCCGTAGATCAGCGCAATGGTCAGGGTGAGGGGCAAGACGGCCAGGATGCCGAACAGCAGGGAGCGGAACAGGGCAATCATCATCAACAGCACGATGGCGAAGGCCGAGAGCAGGGCCAGCAGCATCCCCTCCACCATCTCGCCCTGCCAGACCAGATTGACGTAGGTGGATCCGCCCCAGCTCAGGTCCACACCCTCCGGGAGAGGGTTGTCGGTGGTGTAGTGCGCAACGGCGTCCACCACGCGCTGCATGTCCTGATTGTCCCCGCTGGGCAGTTGCAGCCAGATACTGGCCGAGCGGTAGTCCTGGCTGACGAAGTGCCAGAGATCATGGGGGCGATGGGAGCCCTGGAAACTCAGGATCGACTGGGCCACGCCCGCCGGTGAATCCGGGATGCGGTAGTCCTCGGGCTCACCGCTGACCAGCTCCCGGTTGATGGTCTTGACCAGATCGGCGAGGGAATTGGATTTGCCCACATGGCCTTCCTGCTCCAGCCAGCTCTGCAGGCCGGCCATGTAGCGCAGTGCCTCCGGGGTCTGGAAATAGAGGGCTTCGCTGCGAACGGCCTCGGCCGCCTCCAGAATGGCTTCCCAATATTCAGCTTCTTCCATGGATACCTCGAAGAGCAGGTCATCCAGGGCAAACATGAGGTTGTCGAGCATCACACCCGGATCATCGGCGGCGGACTCTTCCAACAGGTCCTGCCACTGCTGATCGAGCTCAAAGCCTTCTTCGCGCGCCTCGGTCAAGAGGGGGTTAACCCGATCCTGAAGGGAACGCTCCAGGTCACCCGCTTCACCCTGTTCCAGCACGATGTAGGCCTCGTAGGTGCCGGCGAAATGCTCGTTGAGGACCGCATCCGCCACGCGAATCCGATGGTCCTGCTTGAACCAGCGCGTGGGGTTGTCGTTGATCTGGATCTGGGTAATGCCGAACACGGCGATCGCCAGCAAGGTCACGAAACTCACCAGCAGGGACTTGCTGTAGCGGGTGGCGAAACGGCCGGTGGCGGACATGAATTCACACAGTTTGCAGTCCGCGCCCTTGCCCTCGCTCTCATGTTTCTTGACCCGCGCCACCATGCGGTCCACCGCGGACTGGGGCAGGGCAGCGATGAAGGCCGGCAGGAAGGTGAGTGTCAGGGCCATGGCGAAGAGCACGCCCACGGCGACAAAGGCACCGAAGACCTGGACCGGCGGGATCGGTGTCAGGGTGAGGGACGCGAAACCCACGGTGGTGGTCAGGGCGGTGAAGATCACCGGCTTGTAGAGGCTCTGGATGACTTCTTCCATCACCGCCCGGGTGTCATCACCGGCGCGGCAGCGATCGGTAAAGCCTGACAGCACATGGATGGAGGCCACTACTGCGATAGGCATGAGGAAGATGGGGATCATGGAGCTCATGATGTGCACGGTGTAACCCATGCCGATCAGCAGCCCCATGATGGAGATCACCGTGGCCATGGCCAGCAGCATGGGCGCCACCACCAGTGGCACACTGCGGAAGAAGTAGAGCATGATCAGAAAGATCAGGACCCCGGCCAGGGGCGCGGAAATGGCCATCTGCTGGAACATCTCCACGCCGAAGGTATCCTGCGCCACCGGTTGGCCGGTGATGTGGAATTCATCACCACTGTCCAGGCGGTCAATGATGGCCTGAATCTCGGTGGAGATGCGGTGGCTTTCATTCTTGTCCACGATGGGGACATAAATCCCCGCCGCCTTGCCGTCCTCCGAGACCAGCGTGCCGTAGAACATCGGCAGGCGTTCCACTGCCTGGCGGATAGCGTCGGCCTCGCCCTGGGTTTCGGGCGGGCGGTCCATCATCCAGTCGAAACTGATGGTGCCGGGGCTTACCTGTTCCACGTTGTCGACGGTGGCCAGGGACAGCATGTCGCGGCTGATTACCCCGTCAATATTTTCTATGCCCTCGGATAGCTGGAAGAGGGCAGAGAGAGATGTCGGGTTGAACACCCCCTCGGGGTGCTCCGAATTCACCACGCCCACCACGATCATGTCGTAGAGATCGAACAGTTCCTTGATGCGGTTGTGCTCGACCCGATCGGGCTGCTCGGCGGACAGCATGTTCTCCGGATCTGTATCGATGGTGATACGCGGGATCATCAGTCCCATGACCAGGGCGATGAGCGCGGTCAGGGCGAAGACCCACCAGCGGTATTGCATGCTGTAGCGAGCAATGAGGCGTCCCATGTTCGTATCTCCAGTATGTGCTCAATTAGAAGATGCTAATAAATATAGTGTCAATTCACGCTGCCGTCAAGGCATGGGGCTTATCTGGTCAAAGCAATCTGCGGCCACATCCACCCCCTGCGCTGGGCCTGGCGCTGCCGGGGCGGGGCCCGGCAGCGGGAAGTCCCTGTCTCAGTCTCCGCCCAGTGATCGTGGCGGGTGATGACCACAATCATCGGCAGGCGCCTTGGCTGGCCGCGGCCCGTCAGTCGTGCCCGCTGTTCCCGCCCGGCGCCTTGCCCAGCAGATTGAGTGGGACCTTGAGATAGCTGACATCGTTGTCTTCCGCTGGCGGCAGCTTGCCGGCACGCATGTTGACCTGCACCGAGGGGATGATCAGGCGTGGCATGGGCAGGCCGGCATCCCGTTCCTGACGCATCTTCACGTACTCTTCGCGGGCCACACCCCGGCCGGCGTGGATGTTCCGCTCCCGTTGCTCGGCCACGGTGGTCTCATGTTTGATCTCGCGACCGCCAGGGCCGTAGTCGTGGCACATGAACATGCGGGTCTCGGGGGGCAGGGAGAGCAGTTTCTGCATTGAGTCAAAAAGCATCCCGGCATCACCACCGGGAAAATCCGCCCGGGCACTGCCGGCGTCCGGCATGAACAGGGTGTCACCCACGAAGACCGCATCCCCGATCAGGAAGCTGTTGCTGTCGGAGGTATGCCCCGGCGTATGCATGACTTCTATGCTCAGGCCACCTGTTTCCAGCACTTCACCGTCCTTGAGCAGGTGATCAAACTCTGCCCCGCGGGGCTGGTATTCATTGGGCAGATTGAACACCTTGGAGAAACGATCCTGGACCGCCTGGATCCCTTCACCGATGGCCACCCTGGCGCCCAGTTCCCTGGCCAGGTAGGGGGCGGCAGAGAGGTGGTCGGCATGGGCGTGGGTCTCGAGGATCCATTCCACCGACAACTGATTGTCGCGAACAAAATCGAGAATGCGGTCGGCGGTTTCGGTCCAGGTGCGGGCCGCCTTGTAGTCGAAATCCAGAACCGGATCGATGATGACGGCGCCTGACCCTGTCGGGGGCCGCACAACATAGGAAAAGGTATTGGTGTCTTCGTGGAAGAAGCTCGTGACTTCGGGTTTCATGATCGTCTCCGAATTAAAGATTAGTTAAATCTAATATATAGCCGGTATCGACCTGGGTCAAGGGATTCGAAAGGCAATAGGGCGGTTACTCCGCTTGGTCAGCAGCGGTGCCTGACCGGGGGGTACTGCGGGGCGGCCCCGGTGGTGAGGCTGGTGCGGGGAAGGGGACGAGTGGTGGGCCATGCGGTGCCCGGTCGTTCCGGCACCGCATGGCCCGTTGGATCAGTCAGCGGCGGGTCAGAGGCCGCCCTGGTCGTGGACTTCATCCGCCTGGGCCTTGCCGGGCTTGTCGCCACGGCCCTTTTTCAGGTCCTTGCGCTTGTCGATGGCGGCGCGCAGCCGCTTTTCAGCCGTCTTGAAGGTCCGGGACAGGGCCTGGTGGGCATCCTCGGACTTCTTGTCGGCCTCATCCTGAGTGTGATGGACCACGACCTCCTGGCCCGGTACGCGCATGTCGATGCGCACCTCATAGAGGTTCCCGGCCCCCTTGGTGTAATGGGCGGCCTCAATGAACACGCGGCAGGACTGCAATTGGGGGCACACACCTTCCAGTTTTTCCGCCAGTTCCCTGGTGCGTTCCTCCAGGGCATCGGAATGGTCCATATTGTTGAAATGAACCTCGAGGGGCAGTTGCATGAAGCCTCCTTCTCTCACTGTGGGTAGGCGGGCGGTGGCGGCAAGGCCGACTCGATCACCCGTCACTACACAATGGGGGGTACGGCCGCCGAGTTCAAGCTGCCTTTCCCGGTCGCCGGTCTGCTAAAATGGACGCTTTTTCCGCTGGAGGAATGGCATGACGATTCGGACCCGCTTTGCGCCCAGCCCCACCGGCTATCTGCACATCGGTGGCGCCCGCACGGCGCTGTTCTGCTGGCTCTACGCCCGCAAGCATCAGGGCAAGTTCGTGCTCCGGATTGAGGACACGGATCGCGAGCGTTCCACACCCGAGTCCGTGCAGGCCATTCTCGATGGCATAGAGTGGATGGGGCTTGATTACGATGAGGGCCCCTTCTACCAGACACAACGCTTTGATCGTTATCGGGAGCTGATTCAGAAGCTGCTTGATGAGGGCAAGGCCTACCGCTGCTATTGCACCCGTGAGGAACTGGATGAGATGCGGGAGGCTCAGCGGGCGCGCAAGGAAAAGCCACGTTACGACGGCCGCTGCCGTGACCGGAGTGACGCCCGTGAAGGGGTGGAGCCGGTGATCCGTTTTCGTAATCCCCAGGATGGGGCGGTGGTCTTCGATGACCGGGTTCGCGGTCATGTGAGCTTCAACAACAGTGAGCTGGATGATCTGATCATTGCCCGCTCCGATGGCACGCCGACCTACAACTTCACCGTGGTGGTGGACGACATGGATATGCAGATTACCCATGTCATTCGTGGTGATGACCATCTCAATAACACCCCGCGGCAGATCAACATGATCCGGGCTCTGGGCGGCGAACCACCGGTTTATGCCCATGTGCCCATGATTCTCGGCTCCGATGGGGCCCGGCTGTCCAAGCGCCACGGGGCGGTGAGCGTGCTCCAGTACCGGGAGGAGGGCTATCTGCCCGACGCCCTGATCAATTATCTGGTCCGCCTGGGCTGGTCTCACGGAGACCAGGAAGTCTTCAGCCGGGAAGAGATGGTCGAGCTGTTCGATATCGATGAAGTCAATCGCTCGGCCTCTACCTTCAACCCGGAAAAGCTGCTTTGGCTCAACCAGCATTACATCAAGGAAAGCGAGCCGGGAGACGTCGCCAAGGCCCTGGCGCCGCTGCTTGAGGCCCGTGGCTGTGATCTGTCCGCGGGGCCATCCCTGGAACCCATCGTGGTCTCGCAGCAGGAGCGTGCCAAGACCCTGGTGGAAATGGCCGACAACAGTCTGTTTTTCTTCCGGGATTTTGATGAATTCGATGAAAAGGCAGCGAAGAAGAATCTGCGTCCGGTCGCCGAAGCGCCGCTTGAGGCTGTAAAGGCGGCCCTTTCGTCATTGGAGGACTGGCAGGCGGAGAAGATCCATGCCGTGGTCAATGCCGTGGCCGAGGAGCAGGAGCTCAAGCTTGGCAAGGTGGCGCAACCCATTCGAGTCGCAGTTTCTGGCGGGCCGGTATCGCCCCCCATCGACCAGACGCTTGCGCTGCTCGGTCGGGAAAAGACAGTGGAACGCATTGATCGGGCACTGGCTTACATACAGAGCAGAAAGGAATCTGCCGAGAGTGCTTGACAGGCGCGAGGCGCTCCTGCAAAATGCGCGCCTCGTTGGTTGAGCGCACGTCGCGGCGGGGCGCTCCAGCAAGAAACAAGGGGCCATAGCTCAGCTGGGAGAGCGCCTGCATGGCATGCAGGAGGTCGGCGGTTCGATCCCGCCTGGCTCCACCAAACAAGCTAGGCCAGCAGATCTGAAAAGTTTCTGCGTCCCCATCGTCTAGAGGCCTAGGACACCGCCCTTTCACGGCGGCGACCGGGGTTCGAATCCCCGTGGGGACGCCACTATAAAGAGCACCGACAGTGTCGGTGCTCTTTTTTTTGCTTCAACGGCAGGGCGGCAATTGTTCCAGGGGGTGGTCCAGAGTGTGGACCTGGATGCGACTCGCCCCCAGCTCATGCAGGTGGCGGATCCAGCGATTGCGTTGTTCAAGCGGGTCCGATTCAGGGTCTGGAATCAGCAGGTGAGCACGCCAGCCGGCGCCATGGCGTCCCCGACCCGGCTCATCCTCAATGGCTGGTGGTGGACCGGCGTTCGATGGTGACATGGCCAGATACAGGCAACGTGTCCCGGTCGGCGGGGCCAGCTTCCCAGCCAGACTGGAAAGCAGATAGCCCAGCTCCGAGTTGCTGCGGGCGTCAGCGCTCCTAACTTTGTCATGCAGGAGACGCAGCTCCCGTGTCGCGGTGAGAGGGCGGTCGGATAGCCGCGTGATCAGGTAAGGTACGTCAGACTCCTCGGTGTCCCATGGTGCAATCAGCAACTGATCGCCGGGATTCTGGTCCAGCAGGAAGCGACGCTGGAGGGCGTCGAGCCGGTCGGCATGCCTATGGCTGGGCAGGCTCTCATGGTCCACGGCCAGCGCGCGGGTTATTACTTCCTCCTCACTGGCCGGAGCGCAAGCGCACAGGACCAGCCCCGCCAGTAGCAGCAATGAAAGGCGGGTCTTCATACCTCCTCGCCTCCCCCCAGGCCGGGTTCCCGGCGGCGAAAGCGGCGCTCCAGGCTGAGCGGGACGACGATGATCAGATCGTAGATATAAACCAGCAGGTGGCCGGCACTGGAGATCAACCGGGCCAGTAGCCTTGTCAGCGTGGCCAGGGTGCCAATCAGGAAGGCGGCGGAAAGCAGCAGGGCGACCCGAGCGGTCTGAAAGAAGGACTCCAGGGCCGGGACCAGGGCAATAAAGGCGAAGGGAAGGATGAAGCCCATCACCATCTGAGCCATGGCCGGGACAATGCGAAGGTCCGGGCTGCCGGTCGCGATCCCCTGTTCCAGTTCACGGCGTAGCCATTCGGACTCCAGGGCAATAGTGTCGCGGGTAAAAGCCAGCCCGGCTTCGGTCAATGCCAGCAGGATCAGGGCAACGCTTGCTATGCCCAGGAGTACGCGACGGGACAGGGCCGACATGCGGCTGATCGGCAGCAGCAGGCGCGTGATTCGCGCGGTATCGGAGATCAGCAAGGCGAGACCCATCTGGGCAGCGGTTACGGCAATGGCCGTGAAAGGAGCCGCCTGGAAGGGGCCGATGTTCGCCTGTGTCCCGAACGCTTCCTGTAGCGGTGTTGCCAGCAGGTGATAGTTGACCAGTGTGATCATTGCGCCCACCAGAAGCAGAAAACCGCTGATGCCCAGGTTCAGTGCCAGCCAGGCCCTGAATCGACTGGTCTGGGTGTTTCGCTGAGCCTGGAGGGTCTCGAAGCGTCGGATGCGGCGGTTTGTGGCTACCAGTCGTTCATCAAGATTGGCCAGGCGCTTCTCCAGGCCTTCCAGACTGTCTCGGGCCTGCTGCCAGACCGGCTGGAGCCTGCCCAGGTGGTGTTGGGCCTGACGGGAATGCCGATCATGCTGGCCGGTAAGTTGCTGGCAACTTTTCTCCACGCTCACTCGCAAGGCATCCAGCGTATCCCGGAGGCTGGAGTCGGCCTTGTCCTGAACCGCGGTGATCTTTTCTACCAGCTCTCCCCAGGCGGCGGGAGGTTCCGGCAGGGCGGGGCCCGCCTCGTAATCCCGCTCCAATTGAGCAATGTTGCCTTCGATGGCCTCCTTGAGGGCCGGCGCTTCCTTCAGGGCGCCGTGAACATGGTTTCGCAAATGCTCCAGCTCCCGGCTGGTGAGTCGGCGCTGGTGTTCACCCACCAACTGATACAGGGCACTCTGACCGCCCCGGCGTAACTGCGTCCCCCAGACCGCCATGGCTCGGTGGGCGACCCGCAAGGTGCTGGTCAGGGCCCGGGTCAGCCCCAGCAGGATTTCATGCGCCGTGCTGCGCGCCAGATACAGCAGCCCGATGGCGGCAACGACGAGAACGAGCAGGTCAATCCAGAAGTTGCCGCTGACCGGGAACCGATCATCCAGTGACATGTTATTCCCCGATTTGTCAGTTTTGTTCTGTGGGCGAAGGCCCGTCTCGCTTCAGTCTAGCAGGGCGCGTCGGCAATTTGCGGTTGCTGCATTTCAGGGTTTGGGTAAAATAGCCCGAAAATTTGAGGGTTGCCCGCTGCAAGGCCCTGTTCGGACAACGCCAGGAGCGTGTCCTTGTGCCTTTTGTCAGCTCAAGTTAACCGGTCATGCAGCCGATACCTTGATCATGACCTGTCAAGGGCATTAAGGCCCTGGGCGGGTGATATACTCTGACTTGCCTGCCACGCCTGCAACAGGCGGGGCGACGCATCCGGGGGGGGACTGCGGGCCGGTCTAAGCCTAAATCCATATCGTGAGGGGATGGATGGGCAGGCCCGATTGACCTGGATGGTGCCGCCTGAGCGGTACTTCGCCGCATCCGGAGGACCGGATTAATGAAGTGCAAACTGAAAGTTACCGATGTTTCCACCGGCATGTACGTAGCCGAGCTGGATCGACCCTGGCTGGAATCTCCCTTCCTGTTCCAGGGGTTTACCGTGGAATCCCGGCGTGAACTCGCCCAGCTACGCGAGAGCTGCCAGTTCGTCTATGTGGACATTGAGCGTTCGCGGCCGGACCTGCAGTCGAAAATTCAGCGAGCCGCTGTCCTCGACCGTGGCCGGGGTGGCTCAGTGCTCAGCGAAGAGGCGCCCGCCGAGCACCGCTTCAAGTCCATCAAGCGGGAATTGGCCCGGGCCCTGGATATTCGCCAGAAGACCAGTCAGTACCTGGAAGTGCTCATGGATGATGCCCGCATGGGCAAGCACGTCAGTATCCAGGGCGTGAGAACAGTCGTGACCGAGTTGCTGGATACGATCCTCAGCAATCCGGCGGCCTCCCTCTGGCTGATCCAGTTGCGGGACAAGGATGAGCACACCGCGCTCCATAGCATCAATACCGCTGTCATCAGCATGATCTTCGCGCGCCACGAAGGCCTGGGCCGCGATGACATCGAGGCCGTGGGCATGGGTGGATTGCTGCATGATATCGGCAAGGTCCGTGTCGCTCGCAGCATCATTCATAAGGACGGTCCGCTTGATGACGACGAGATGGCTATCATGCGTGCCCATCCGGAGCAGGGGTATCGCCTGCTGATGCAGTCCGGTGGGGTGCCGGATGCCGTATTGCGGATCGTACGCCAGCACCACGAGCGTCTCGATGGCAGCGGCTATCCAGATCGTCTGGTGGGCGAGCGCATAGATCCGCTGGCCCTGATGGTGGGGCTGGTGGACGTCTACGACGCCATGACCGGCGACTGGCCGAATTCGCCGCCGCTGTCGCCGCACAAGGCATTGGCCAAACTGCGCAAGGAGTGCGCGGAGCAGTTCGGTAATGAGCGCATTGAGCGCTTCATTCGTTGCATGGGCGTCTACCCCATCGGCACGGTGGTCAGCCTGAGCAACGGTGCGAGGGGCATGGTGGTGACCCAGAACCGCAGCAACCGGCTCAAGCCCGTGTTGATGATGCTGGAAGATCCGCGTGGCAATCCTTATCGCCGCCGGCCCCTGGTCAATCTGGCCGCAGAGGATCGTGGCGGGGTCAGTTGGGGCATTCAGAATGCCGTCGACCCTCATGAATTCGGGGATGATCGTCTGCGCTCCATCACCGCGGCCGAGTCCTTGATCTAGAAAACAGCCTCTCGGGCCTGCCAGGTTCCTGGCAGGCCCCGATTTTTTCTGGATTATGGTCACTTTTCCGAGAGGGGTGGGCAGTGTTTGCTCAATCCTCGGGATTCTCCGGCAAGTCTGGGCGGGAATGGATTGATCGCAGGTCCCCTACCTGCTACAACTACTCAGGAACTCTGACGCCCCCAGCCGGGGCAACCAGTCACCCAACTTAGCGAGCCAAGGGGGTTACGCAGTGGAACGATGCATCGGTCTCGACCTTGGTTACGGTTTCGTCAAAGTCTTTGACGGCCGTGACAGTCATTCCTTCCCGTCCGTGGTGGGCGAGGGCGGTTCCGGCACGCCCATGTCCCTCGGCTTTCGCAAGCCGCGGGTGACGGAAGACCTGCGCGTGACCGTCGGCGGGAAGTCCTATTTCCTCGGCGATCTGGCCATCCGTCATTCCCGGATTGCGCACCGTGGCCTGTCCGCCACGCGAACCGAAGGCAATGACATCAAGATCCTCTTCCTCGGTGCCCTCAGCCTGTACTGCACCGATCCCATGAACACTTTCTATGTGGTTACCGGCCTGCCGCCAGGGCGGATGCACATGGCGCACGAACTGGTGAACCTCATGCGGGGCGATCATCAAATCGTGCGCGAGATTGGCGGCAACCGCTTCGATTGCAATGTCCGCCTGGACAACATCGAAGTGGTCCCGCAGCCGGTGGGGACCTTCTGGTCCGAGGTTCTGGACGAGCAGGCTCGAATTCAGACGGATTCCCCGCTGATGAAGGGCCGTGTGGGTATCATCGATATCGGCTTCCGTACCAGTGACCTGTCCACCATTATCGACGGCGATTATGCGCCGGCCTTCACCCGCACCGTCCCCATCGGGATTTCCGTGGGCTACGATGGCATTTCCTCGGCCCTGGCGACCCAGTATGGCCTGGAGTGTGAAACCCACACGCTGGACGAGGCGGTGATCAATGGCAGTATCAATGTGTCCGGTCGCGAAGTGGACATCACCGGCCTGAGAGATCAGGTGTTTGGTGAAGTGGCCACCAAGCTGCTGGTGGAAATCCGCTCTCTCTGGCAGGTGGCCGGTTATGACCACGTCCTGCTTACCGGTGGCGGTGGCCAGGTACTGGAGAAATACCTCAAGGAGCATATTCCCCAGTTGCGTCTGGTGGACGAGCCGGTTTCCGCCAATGCCCGTGGTTACTATCGCTGGGCTTACCACAATGTCCAGGGCAACCAGACTGCTGGCGACATGGACAGTGGTAACCAGCAACGCACCGCCGACGCGGAAAACTGGTAAGCCGAAAGGTACATTTCAGTGCCTTGACGAAAACCCGGCCCAGGCCGGGTTTTCTTTTTTTCCCAAATATGTGACTCGGTTCACAGAACCTACCCCGACAGACTCGGCACAGTGGAATCTCCTGAACGCCAGCCATGGGGGAAATCATGCCGAGAATGTTGCCCAGTTCTTTAGTCGCCGCGAGCCTGTTGTCGCTCGCTTCCAGTCTCGTATGGGCCCAGGGGAGTGTTGCCTCCAGTAGCTTTCCCGGCGCCGATACAGCGCTTGAGGAAGTGGATTTTCGCAGTCATCGCGGTTTCAGCCTCGCCGAGGATGGTGGCTGGATGCAGCTCGACATGGATGTTGACGGTGTCCGGCCCGGCAAGGACAGTGGTAGCGCGGTACTGCTCAGTGAAGCAATCAGCGTCCCGCTGACCGATCCAAGGCCCTTCATTGCCGTTGCCCCGGTCATCCACGGCCATCGTCCGGCCCATGCCGGGGTCGTCGTCGAGCTGCGGGCCTCTTTGGATGGAGAACGCTGGGGCGAGTGGCAGGAAGCCAGTGATCACGGTCACGGCCCGGACACCGGGCCCGGTCTGGCGCAGAGGCTGAAAGTGGACCTGGGTGACCAGGTCATGCCCGGTGAGCTGGCCTTCTTCGATCCCGAGACTCGCTACCTTCAGTACCGGGTCAGCCTGTCCGCTGATTTTCTGGGGAATCGGCCACGGCTTGCGCGTCTCTCCCTGCATTTCATCAGCCCGGGCGAGACCACCGAATCCCTGGCAAGCAAGCCCTTGGCTGACGAGGGGCGTTTGCTGCCCCAGAGCGCGCAGCCGGGTTATGTGCCGCGTAGTAGCTGGGGCAATCTATCCAATACCGCCTGGCATCCGCTCGCCAACGTCAGCCAGCTTGTGGTGCATCACACGGTCTCCGCCAACAGCTCCAATGACTGGGCCGCGGTGGTTCGCAGTTTTTACAATTACCACGTCAACTCCCTGGGCTGGTCGGACATTGGCTATAACTGGCTGGTCGCCCCCGACGGTACCCTGTTCCAGGGCCGGGCACACCGCCCTGACGGCAATACCGATGTGGTGGGCGCCCATGTGGCCGGACACAACAGTTACACCATGGGCCTTGCCTATATCGGCACCTATACCAGTGTGAATCCTAGTGCGGCGGCGGTTGAGACTGGGGCACAGCTGCTTGCCTGGAAGGCCGCCCAGCACGGGATCAGCACTTCCCTGATTCGCGGGCACCGAGACTATGGCGCCACGGCCTGCCCCGGGGATAGCCTCTACGCCCGCCTGTTCGACACCCTCCGACCTCGTGTGCAGCAAATTCTGGACGGCGACAGTGGCGAGCCGGAGCCGGACTACGACGTTCTCTGGCATCGGGCGGCCGCAAAGAACGCCAACCCCTGGTATTTCGGCGACAATCGCCAGCGGGGACTCGCCGTCGCAGGGGACCGACTCTATGTGGTCAGCCGTCACTCCGAGACCTGGGGGCCCCATGTCATGATCCATCAGAGCGCGGATGGCGCAGGCGTGGATGGCGGTGGCGCCAGTCTGCTCACCGATGGCATTGCCGGCGGCACGCTGGTACTCAATGACATTGATGCCGACGATGATGGCGGGCTGTTCGCGGCCAACCTGACGGTGGATATGAGCGGCGATGCCTTTCGGGTCTATTACTGGCCGGATGATTCGGCGGTTCCGCTGACAGTGGTCAATTTCTCCGGCACTGCGCCCCATCGCGTCGGCGACCGGATCACGGTCACCGGCTCCATGGCCGCCGGTACGGCCACGATCTGGGCCCCTGCCAGCAACGCCCCGGTGATCTACCGTTGGCACCAGAACGGCGATGGCTTCAATCAGTGGCCCCAGGCCATTCACCTCTCCGATGGGGCGAGCGGTGCCGCTGCCGGCGTTGCGCCGCTGGCCAATGGGCGTTTCCTGTGGAACGCGGCGGGCGAGCACCTGCGCCTCTACGAAGGTGACGGCAGTCTCCTGGGGACGGTGCCGGGCGCCGTGGTGGCCAGGGACTCCAGTGGCGTTCGCGTCCTGGGGCGGGATGGCAATGACCTCTGGGCGGCGGTCTACCAGTTTGGCACCTCGAACGAGAATGCCCGCATCGTGCGGATTCCGCAGACCGATCCGTCGACAGCCGGCACCCTGGGGGTCAGCCCCTCACTGGCCCACCATGACAATCCCAATGCCACCGGTGATATCAGCATCCGGCGCAACGGCAATGGCAGTATCGATGTCTTCGTGCTTGCGACCAACAATGGGCTGGGTGCCTACCGCGTGGAGGATGTGGCTGCCGAGCCGGCTGGGCTGCAGGCGGCTCCCCGGCATCAGGGAGAGTCTGTCGGTCCCGTCAGGACTCGCCCGGTCTCTGTCTTGCCGGAGTCCTCGGGTGGGGACACGCCTGTGACCGATGAACTTGTTGAAGGCGGGGAGGGGCAACTGCGCTGAGTGTCTGCGCCTGCAATTCCGAAAAACGGCCGGCTCCGCCCGGAGCCGGCCCTGTTTTCAGGCAATGTCGCCCAGGGAAGTGTTGTTCTCCCGGCGCTCACCTTCGGTGATCGGAGATTCGTCTTCGGGCCGTGGCTTTTCCGCCTGGCTGCGGTAGTGAACCAGTTTCCAGTAGCCAAGGAAATTGGCGCGATGGATGCCCAGTTCTTCGTAGCCCGCCGGCCGGGGCAGCTCCGAGAGGTCCATGCTCGGTCGGAAGCCGAGAACCCGGGACAGGGGCGTCAGGCACCATTCCAGGCCTCGCAGGAGAGGATTGCTGGAGGCGAAATGGTTGATCACCATCAGGTCGCCGCCCGGCTTGCAGACCCGCGCCATCTCTGACATCAGGCGATCCGGATTGGGTACCACCGAGGCCACGTACATGGCAATGACAGCATCAAAGCTGTCGTCTTCGAAGCTGAGCTGCTCCGCGTCCATCTCCAGCAGCGCTTCCACGTGGTCAAGTGATTGCTCGTCAACGCGGCGGCGGGCAATGTCCAGCATGTCCGTGCTGATATCGATACCCACCACCCGGGTATCCGGCTGGTAGTGGGGCAGGGACAGGCCCGTGCCCACGCCAACCTCAAGGATCCGCTTGCCGCTCTGGGGATCAAGGCGCTTGATGGCCATATCCCTGCCCGGGGCGAAAACCGGCCCGAAAACCCGGTCATAGTAGCGGGCATAGCGCCTGTAGGCGGACTTGATTGATGGAATATCCATCCGGGCTAGACCTCAAAAGGCAAATGGGTGGATGGCGCCGGGCTTCTGCCCCGGCGCCGAGTTCAGCCCAAGCCTAGACGATCGGAACCCGTGGTCGCAAGCGTCGCCCTCAGTTGGAAAAGCGATCCCGGTCGTGAGGGTCGTCGAGATTGAGTACCGGGCCCCGCGGGACAATCCGGGTCGGGTTGATGTTGCCGTGGCTGTAGTAGTAGTGGCGCTTGATGTGGCGCAGGTTGACCGTCTCCGCCACCCCGGGGACCTGGTAGAGCTCACGGGTGTAGTTGAGCAGATTGGGATAATCCGCGATCCGGCGGAGATTGGTCTTGAAATGGCCCACATAGACCGGGTCGAAGCGCAACAGGGTGGTAAACAGCCGCCAGTCGGCTTCGGTGAGCGTATCGCCCACCAGATAGCGTTGCCGGGACAGCCGCTGCTCCAGCTCGTCCAGGGCCTGAAACAGCGCTTCGAAGGCCTCTTCATAGGCCGCCTGGCTGGTGGCGAAGCCGCAGCGATAGACCCCGTTGTTAACCTGGTGATAGACCATTTCATTGATGCTATCGATGTCTTCACGCAGTTCCTTCGGGTAGTAATCCGTGTCGACGTCGGTGAAGGCCTGAAATTCGCTGTTGAGCATGCGGATGATATCCGCTGACTCGTTGCTGACGATGGTTTCGCGCTTGCGGTCCCAGATCACGGGGACGGTGACCCGGCCGGTGTAATGGGCATCGGCACGGGTGTAGACCTGGTGGAGGAAGTTCGAACCGAACAGCGGGTCTGCCGTGCCATCGGCCTGGTCGCCGAATTCCCAGCCATTCTCCAGCATGTCCGGATCCACCGGCGATACGCTGATCACCTCTTCTAGCCGCTTGAGCTTGCGGAATATCAGGGTCCGGTGGGCCCAGGGGCAGGCATAGGAGAAATAGATGTGGTAACGGCCGGGCTCCGCCTCGAAACCGCCTTCACCGTTTGGGCCGGCGCTGCCATCTGCGGTGATCCAGTTGCGAAACTGGGCCGATTCCCGCACAAAGCGGCCACCGTGCTTTTCGGTGTCATACCATTGATCAACCCATTTGCCCTCAACTAGCAGTCCCATGGTGCATTTCCTTCGATTCAGAGATTTCAGGGCTGGCGCGACCGCAGGCCTAACGCCTGTCGGTCGCGCCGATTCAATGCTGGCTATTCAGTCGATCCCCAGTCGTTTACCAAGGCTCCAGTCGTGTGCACCGTGCAGGACGACGAGCAACAGGCCGCCGGTCATGGCCAGGTTCTTGAGTAGGTGGTTGGTCTCGTTGGCGTCCCCCAGGTCCAGGTGGAACAGGAAACCGGCGATCACCGTAAAGGCTGCCAATGCCGCCGCTACCCAGCGTACCTTGAGGCCGAGAATGAGGGCCAGCCCGCCGCCAAGCTCCAGAATGATGGTGGGAAGCAGGAGAATGCCCGGCACGCCCATGGATTCCATGTAGCCCTGGGTTGCGGCGTAGCCGAAGCCCAGGCCGAAGCCGTCACCGATCTTGCCCAGTCCGGCAATGACGAAGATAAGGCCAAGCAGGATCCGGCCGACGAGATCAATTGCATTGTCTTTCATGATTTGCCTCCTTGAACGTGTGCAGTCCGTGTAGCTCACGGCTGACTTTATTATGTATTGAGATTTTCGATTTAAAAGCGTAAAAGATGGATGCATTAGATCGAAAAATTCGATAAGGCGCTCAAGATGAAAAGTAACCTAGCCCAATGGCGGGCCTTGCAGGCGGTGGTTGACGAGGGGGGATTCGCGCGCGCGGCGGAAAAGCTCAATCGAAGCCAGTCATCGGTGAGCCATGCCGTGGCCCGTCTGGAGGAGAGCCTGGGGGTGCAACTGCTTCGCCAGGCCGGCCGGCGGGCCATATTGACGGAGGCGGGCACCATGCTGTTGCGCTCGGCCCGAAAGCTGCTCGCCGATGCCGGGGAGCTGGAGTCCCTGGCGGAGATTCTCGCCGAAGGTCAGGAAGCGGAACTGCATCTGGCAGTCGATGGCATTTTTCCATCCCCGTTGCTGTATCGTGCGCTGGGGCGATTTTCCCGCGAAGCGCCCGGCACCCGGGTGGAAGTCTTCGAGGAAGTCCTGGGTGGCGCCACGGAAGCGGTGGAGGCGGGGCAGGTGGATCTGGCGATAGCACCGTCCACACCGGCCGGCTATCTCGGCGAGCCCATCATGGATGTGGCCTTTGTCCCCGTGGCTCATCCCGATCATGCCCTTCACCGGCTCAAGCGGTCGCTTACCGGTGATGATCTGCGGCGCGATATTCAGGTGGTGATCCGTGATTCGGCCCGGCGATCGCGGCAGGATTCCGGCTGGCTGGGGGCACCGCGCCGCTGGACAGTGACCTCACTGCGGGCGGCAGCCGAACTGGTTGCGGCGGGAATTGGTTTTTCCTGGCTGCCCGAGCATCTGGCCGCCGAGGGCATGGAGAAGGGGGAACTCGCGCCACTGCACTTGCAGGACGGGGGCGGCAAACGCAGTCATCTCTACCTGATTCAGGCCCGCAGTACCGGCCCCGGCCCGGCCGCCCGACTGCTGGCCGACTGCCTGCGCCAGGCAGCGGCCGGCAGCCGGAGCCAGATCAGGCGGCCCGATCCAGATGCGTCTTGATTTGGTCCAGGCTCAGAGTGGAGATATCCTTGTTGATCTCCTGAGTTACCAGCGAGGCCGTCTGCTTGTCCAGACTGCGACGCAGATCACCCAGGAACCGTGGAGGGGCGGCGAGGATCAGTTTTTCGACCCCCGCTTCACGGGTCAGTTTGCCCAGTGTCTTGCCAAGCTCGTTGGCGAATGCCTTTTCCACTTGATGCGCTGCTTCGGCATGTTCACCCATCTGCGGTGAACCAACGCCTTTGCGATCATGGGTGTTGCCGTGTTTATCCGAGACCAGGTCCCGGCTTCGAAGTCGGCCCTCGGGGTTCACCAGGTCATGGATTTCCTCGAGTCCGCTGACATGGCCTTTGAAGTGGAGAATTCTGCCGCGGCTCGCATCGGCGACCACGACCCAGGTGAGAGGCATTTCAACCTTCATACACGCTGACTCCTTGTTTCTCGGCCCCGTTGCGGGGCGCCTGGGATTGGAGTGACAGAGTATTCACTCAGCATTGGGCAGTTCATTTCCCCTTTGCCCTGTTTCAATCTTGGGTGGGGTCGGGGTGCTTTTCAAGTCCATCTGTCACGGCCAGGCGGGATGCCATTCCAGGGGCGGTTCGTCGAGCTTGCCCAGTTGTTCTTGGAGCGACAGTACCTGGCGCTCCCAGAACCCGGTTTCGCCGAAGTCGGGAAAGGCGCGGGGGAAAGCGGGATCGGCCCATCGTTCCGCGATCCAGCCCAGAAAATGCAGGAGGCGAAGAGTGCGCAAGGCCTCGATGAGGCTCAACTCCCTCTGATCGAATTCCCGGAAGGCGGTGTAGCCGGCCAGCAACTGGGCCAGGCGGGCGGCCTGGTAGTCACGATCCCCCGACAGGTACATCCACAGGTCCTGGATTGCCGGGCCATTGCAGGCATCGTCCAGGTCCAGCAACCAGGGGCCGTCATCACGCCACAGCACATTGCCGGGATGGCAGTCGCCATGAATCCGCAAGGATCGCAATTCACCGGCCTCCTGGAAGCGCAATTGAATTCGATCGCTGATATGCCCGCTCAGGGCGGCCCAGGAAGCCATCAGATGATCCGGCATCAGGCCCACCTGCTCCACGCTGGCCAAGGCATGCTCGACCACTCGCCCGGGGTCGAATTCCCGCCGATGTCGAAACGGCTTGAGGGCGCCGATATTGTGCAGACGGGCAATCAAGCGGCCCATCTGGCGGAGGGCGGCATCATCATCCAGGGCCGGTGGGCGGCCGCCGATACTGGGGAATACCGCCAGGCGGTGGCCGCCGACCTGGATAAGTGACTGGCCGTTGGCCAATTCCAGTGGGGCCACCACCGGAAGCTCGGCTGCCGCCAGCTCGCGGGCAAATTCGTGCTCTTCGGCGATGGTCTCATCGGACCAGCGGCCCGGGCGGTAGAACTTGGCCACGATCAGCTCACCGCCTTCCAGGCCAAGCTGATAAACCCGGTTCTCATAGCTGTTGAGGGCGGTGATCCGTCCATCCGGCGTGAATCCGGCCGCTTCCAATGCGTCCAGGATCGCGCTGGGGGAGAGATCGGCATAGGCCTGCAGTGTCTGATCGGACATGCCGTTCCTTGATATCTAGAGTGAGCGACTGGGTGGCAGCAGGGCGCTGGCCAGGATCAGGCCGGTGCTGAGACCGGCCGCCACCAGGGCCACGGTAAAGCCGATCTGCACACCGCCCATGGCGTCCTGCTCCATCAGGGAGCTGAGCCCGCGGAAACTCAGACTGCCGGGGACCATCAGCATGATGCCCGGCACCTGGATCACCACTGCCGGTCGGTTGCGGTAGCGGGCGTAGAGGTTGCCCAGCAGGCCCACCAGCAGCGCCCCCACCAGTGCCCCCAGGCCGGGATTGAGCCAGTCGGAGACCCGGCCACCCACCTCCACGGCGAGGATGCCGGCCAGCATGATCCAGCCCAGTTTCCCCGGCTCGGCATTGAACAGAACGGTAAAGCCGATGGCGGCGGAAAGGATGGCCAGCCAGTGGGTCCAGGCCGGCAGGGCCAGACTGATCTCCTGGGGCCAGGGGCCGGTCATGAGCTGGCTCAGCTGGCTTCCCAGGGCCACGCCGAAACCGACGATGACCAGCGCCACCACGGCGCCGGCCATGCGCGAACTGCCGGCGACCAGATGGCCACTGGCCAGCTCCCGGGTTGCCAGGGTCAGCCCCAACCCGGGCATGAGCACGATCAGCCCGGCAATCAGCGCCAGATACACCGAGAACTCCGGCCAGATGAAGACCGCCGAGCCGCAGATCAGGGCAGACAGGAAGCCGGCCAGTGCCGGATAGAGGCGGGCCAGATTGGCCGAGCCGGACATCAGCAGCCCCAGGCCGCCGGTGAAAAAGCCCAGCAGGAAAGCCACGCCCAGCTCGATGACGCCGCCGCCAAAGAGGATGGCGATAGAGGCTGAAAACAGGGCCGGCGCCAACAGGCGAATGAGCAGGGGATAGACCGCCGGCGCCTCCATGATCTCGCGGACCTCGCGGATGGCGGCAACCGGACTCATGATGCCCCGGGACAGGGCCTCGATGACGTCATGAATCCGCGAGAGCTTGGCCAGATGGATCTCGGATTCGTCCACCCGGGCCATGAAACTGCGCTGTCGGCTGCCTCGGCCCAGGGCGGCAATGAAGGCCGTCGGGGTGCAGTAGAACTGGCCCTGCAAGCCCAGGCGTTGGGCCACCACCTTCATGGTGTCCTCAAGGCGATAGGCCGGTGCTCCCAGGCGCAGCAGGGCGCGGCCAATCTCCAGCACCAGTTCGGCGCGGCCCCGGCCTTCCCGGGTGCTGACGATTTCCGGGCGCTCGGTGCTGCTCATGGCCTTTTCTCCTCGTCGCTGAGCACCAGACCGGAGGGATAGTCCAGATGGACGCGGGCCACGCGGCGGCCATAAAGCTCGGCCTGGCCGGGGTGTCGATCAGTGCCATCGGTACTGAATTCGAAGCGGTAGCGGCGCTTGAAGCGCAGCCCCCGGTTGCCAAGCATCGGCCAGAAGGCGGCAATGGATACGGTCTGGTCCAGAAACTGAACGCCGGTGGACTTGCAGGTGCGGCGGGCCGCTTCAATGGCCAGTTCCCGGGCCGCCAGACTGTCTCGCCAGAACCAGGCGATCACACCAAACAGCACCAGCACCATAATATGCGAGGGTTGCAACACGTTTCCGCTTCCTATTCGTCAATCTCAACACGATTGCGGCCGGCGGCCTTGGCGCGGTAGAGCGCCTGATCCGCCCGCTTGATGACCGCCGCCGGCGTCTCCCCTCGGCGGGGCATGGCCAGACCAAAGCTTGCCGTGATCTTGATGCCGCGGCCACCCCCCTTGCCGCGTTGCTTGCGACGACGCTGGCTGGTCCGGAGCCGGAAGGGGCGCTCGGCAAGCGCCCGCCGCTGCTCCTCCAGAAAGTCTTTCAGCCGAGCGAGGGGGCGGCGCCGGAAAACCAGGGTGAATTCCTCGCCACCGTAACGATAGGCGCGGGCACCGCGAGTGCCCGCCAGGGTTTCCGCGACCCGGCGCAAGACCTGGTCCCCCGCATCATGGCCGTGGCGGTCGTTGAATCGCTTGAAGTGGTCCACGTCGACCATGCCCACTGGCCGTGGCCCGGCCCGCAAGCGAAGCTCCAGGGCGCGGCGGTTGGGGAGCCCGGTGAGCTCGTCCCGAAAGGCAAGATGCCAGGCGTGCAGCAACAGGCCCGCCCAAAGCAGCAACAGCATGGGGGCGATGGCCAGTCGCAATGGCGGCTCCGTCCCCAGCGCTCCCGTCAGAGGCAACAAGCAGAGCGAGGCAGCCAGCAGGCCAGCCCGCAGGGGATCCGGTCGCCAGCCTTGCAGTACCGTCACGGCCAGCGCACACAGCAGCACGGCGACTGCCGAGCGTGTCAGGGCCAGGCTGCGGCCAGCCAGCTCGAACTCGGCCAGGGGGCGGGCAACCAGCATGGGCAGGGCAATATCGCGCAGCATCAGGCCCAGCATGAGCACGGCCAGGCCAGCGGCCAGCCACAGTATGGGGCCGGTCGGCCCGCGCTCCGGGAGCACGGCGGCGCCAGCCAGCACCAGGGCGGTGATCAGCACGGCGAGTGCCTGGTGGCCGGCCGATCGGGCGAGCAGGTCGGTGTCGCCCAGCATTGGCAGGCCGATCACTGCCGCCAGGGCCAGCACATGCCGCCACTGCCCGAACAGGGCGGCCAGGGCCATGCCGGCCAGGCCCAGGGCGGTCAGGGGCCAGCGCCAGACAGACAGCTCGGCGGCCGTCGCCTCCAGCGCCGGCAGATAGGCCAGAAACAGCAGGGGCGCGAGCAGGGCGGGCAGTAATCCCCAGAGAAAATGGCGTGTCAGCAAATGTCCCATCGGATGTCTTTTGGCGGCTTGACCGCCCATGGTAACGCAAACGTTTCGGTTGTTACCGAATCACATGTTATAATGCCCGGCTAACATTTCTTCTTTATCCCACCTCGGTGCATTCTCAGTGATTGAAAGACTTCGCAACGTAGCCATCGTCGCGCACGTCGACCATGGCAAGACCACGCTCGTGGACAGGCTTTTGCAGCAGTCCGGAACCCTCGATCGGGCAGAGACACTGCCGGACCGCGCAATGGACTCCAATGATCTGGAGCGCGAACGCGGCATTACCATTCTGTCCAAGAACACCGCCATCGAATGGCAGGACTACCGCATCAACATCGTCGATACCCCGGGTCACGCCGACTTCGGTGGCGAGGTCGAGCGGGTTCTGTCCATGGTGGATGCCTTTGTGCTGTTGGTGGATGCGGTGGACGGGCCCATGCCCCAGACCCGTTTTGTCTGTCAGAAGGCCTTCGAGCATGGCTTGAAGCCCATCGTGGTCATCAACAAGATCGACCGCCCCGGCGCTCGCCCGGACTGGGTGCTGGACCAGACCTTCGATCTGCTGGACCACCTGGGTGCTGATGAAGACCAGCTCGACTTCCCGGTGGTCTATGCCTCGGCCCTGAACGGTTGGGCCTCGATGGATGGCGAGGAAAGCGGCGACATGGAAGCCCTGTTCCAGACCCTGGTGGAGCAGGTCCCCCCGCCCAAGGTGGACCCGGACGCCCCCCTGCAGTTGCAGGTGACGTCCCTGGATTACTCCAGCTACCTCGGCGCCATAGCCGTGGGCCGGATTCGTCAGGGCACCCTGAAGACCAATTCCCAGGTCGTGGTCATTGATCGCGACGGCAAGCAACGCAAGGAACGGGTGGTCAAGGTCTTCGGCTTCCTGGGCCTGGACCGGGTGGAGGCCGAATCGGCCTCCGCCGGCGATATTGTGGCCTTCAGCGGCATCGATTTCCCCCGGGTGTCCGACACCGTCTGTGACCCGGAGCACCCCGAGGCCATGACCCCGCTGACCGTGGATGAACCCACCATCAGCATGACCTTCGAGACCAATACCTCGCCCTTTGCCGGCAAGGAAGGCAAGTATGTGACCAGCCGCCAGGTGCGGGATCGTCTCATGCGCGAGACCATCCACAATGTGGCGCTGAAGGTGGAAGACACCGACGATCCGGAGCGCTTCAAGGTCTCCGGCCGGGGCGAGCTGCATCTCTCCATTCTGCTGGAAAACATGCGCCGTGAAGGCTACGAGCTGGCCGTCTCCCGCCCGGAAGTGATCGTGCGCGAGATTGACGGTGTGAAGCAGGAGCCCTGGGAACTGCTGACCGTGGACCTGGATGAGACCACCCAGGGTGCGGTGATGGAAGCCCTCGGCGAGCGCGGCGGCCAGATGGACAATATGGCCCCCGATGGCAAGGGCCGTGTGCGCCTGGACTACCGGATTCCGGCCCGGGGCCTGATCGGCTTTCAGACCGATTTTCGCACCCTGACCTCCGGCACCGGCATCATGCACCATGTGTTTGATCGCTATGGCCCGCTGAGCAATGCCAATCTGGGTGCCCGTCGTAACGGTGCCCTGATTTCCAACGGCCAGGGCAAGGCCGTGGGTTTCGCCCTGTTCAACCTGCAGGAGCGCGGCAAGCTCTTCGTGTCACCGGGCGACCCGGTCTATGAAGGGCAGGTCATTGGCATTCACACCCGGGACAATGACCTGACGGTGAACCCCCAGAAGGCCAAGCAGCTCACCAATGTGCGGGCCTCCGGCAAGGACGATGCCATCCAGCTCACCCCGCCCATCAAGCTGACCCTTGAGCAGGCGCTGGAATTCATCAACGATGACGAGCTGATTGAAGTGACACCGGAGAGCCTTCGGGTTCGCAAGCGCTGGCTCAAGGAGCACGAGCGCAAGAAGGCGGCCCGGGAGGCGAGCTGAGCAGCCTGGAAAACAAACGGTTATCTGGCAGTATTGATCAAGGCTGCGGGCACTTCGATATGCATATGCCTGAAACCGACAACTTCAAGCCCCTCGATCGGCGTCTGTCCGTTGCACCCATGATGGAATGGACGGATCGGCATTTCCGATACTTTCTGCGCCTGATCAGTCGGCAGACGCTGCTGTACACGGAAATGGTGCACGCTCGTGCGGTGGTCAACGGAGACCGGGAGCGCTTGCTGGGTTTCTCCGGCTGCGAGCATCCCCTGGCTCTGCAACTGGGTGGCTCGGAGGCATCGGTGCTGGCGGATGCCGCCGCCATCGCGCAAGAGTGGGGCTATGACGAGGTCAATCTCAATGTCGGCTGCCCCAGTGACCGGGTCCAGTCAGGGCGTTTCGGCGCCTGTCTGATGCGGGAACCGGACACCGTGGCCGCCTGCGTCGCTGCCATGCAGGACCGTGTGGACATACCGGTCACCATCAAATGCCGAATCGGGGTGGATGAACAGGACAGCGACCAGGCATTGGCCGCCTTCGTTGATACCGTCAGTCGCGCCGGCTGCCGCCACTTCATCGTTCACGCCCGCAAGGCCTGGCTCAAGGGCCTGAGTCCGAAGGAGAACCGGGAGAAGCCGCCCTTGAACTATGAGCGGGTTGAGCGGCTGGCGGCGGAATTCCCCGGGCTGGAGATCGCCATCAACGGCGGCATCGGCGGGCTGGACCAGGCCGAAGCGTTCTTGAAGCAATTCCATGGCGTGATGATCGGCCGGGCCGCCTGCAGCAATCCCTGGCTGCTGGCGGAAGCCGATGGGCGAATCTTCAAGCGCAACACGGCACCGGAAAGCCGGACGGCAGTGGCCCTGGCCTATGCCGACTACTGCGCCGACATGCACCAGGCCGGTGTTCCCCGCAGCATGCTGCTGCGAAATATCCACGGCCTGTTCCAGGGCGTGCCCGGCGCCCGTCAGTGGCGCCGGACCCTGTCTGAATCCATGAGCGGCAAGCTTGCCCCGGACGCCATCATCCATCGTGCCTTGGACGCGGTACCGGCAACGGACGCTGCCTGATAGTTACCAGGCCTCAGTCATCAGCGTCAGGGGTTGGCCGAAGCTCGACATCCATATTGGCTGCCATCCAGGTCAGCGCCGCATAGACCGCCACGTTCTGGCGAAGTTGTTCCGGGTCCACCTTGTCCAGAGTGTCGTTGATGGTGTGGTGGATGTCGAAATAGGGTGCGGCATCCTGAAGCGGATCCAGGACAGGCATGCCGAGGGCACGCAGGGGAATGAAATCGGGAATGCCATAGCCTTCATTGCTACCCATTTCCACACCCAGCGGTTCAATCAACTGATGCAGGGCGCGGGCCACGGGCATGGCGTCTTCATTGATGACCGTATCGAATCGCCAGACTTCGAACGCACCCAGGTCAGCCCCAATCCCCACATAATGTTCATCAATGCGGTTGCGCCGGTTCTCCGCATAGGTGCGGGCGCCTGACAGGCCGAATTCCTCATTGGCGAACAAAACCACGCGAATGGTCCGGCGCGGCTGTTCATCCATCTGGCGAATCATGTGTGCCACCGTGGTCACAATGCCGACACAGGCCGCCGCATCATGAGCGCCGGGAGTGATGTCCCAGGAATCCAGGTGAGCCCCCAACAGCACCACCCCGGCATCGGGATCCGAGCCGGGAATCTCGCCAATCACATTGGCGGACGTCGTGGGCTCCAGATTGCGTGATGTCAGACGCAAGCGAAGGGTAACCGGGCGCCCGGTCTCAATCTGCCGTTCCAGCAAGTCCGCATCCGGGTTGGACAGGGCCGCCGCCGGGATGCGTTTGACGTCCTCGGGGAATCGGGTGCCGCCGGTATGGGCGACGCGCTGGTCGGAGCTGCCAATGGAGCGAATCACCGTGGCCACCGCACCCTTCTCAGAAGCGAGGGCCGGCCCGGCCGAGCGATTGGCGACCGCTTCCGAATAACCGGAAGGGTCCCGGCGGCGTTCCATTCGCTGACTGAAGAAAACGATATGCCCCTCGACCTGGGAACGGCTGAGGGATTCCAGCTCCTCCAGATCATGGACCTGCAGTACCGGTGCCTCGATTCCTTCTTCGGGTGTGCCGATGGAGCCGCCCAGGGCAACCGCCACCAGCTCCTGCGGGTAGGGTGCGGTGATCTCTGCCGAGATTTCGCCTCGCACCCAGCGGGGCACTTCCACTTCCTCGGCCTGGATATTCTGAAAGCCCAGTTCCCGGAACTGTGTCAGTGCCCAGCTGACCGCTGCCCGGTCGCCGTCAGTACCGGCGAATCGCGGGCCCACCTTGGTGAGAAGCTCCTCGGTCAGGTCCCAGGCCAGTTGGTCTTCCAGGCCCTGCTGCTTGAGACTGCGGGCGGTCTCCAACAGATTCGACGGGAGTTCGGCGATCTCTTTTTCGGCATCTGCCTGGTCGTTGATGTCCGCTTCCGCCAATGCGACGGCGGACAGCGGGAGGGCCAGCAGGCCGGTGAACAGGGCCGAAAGTAACTGCCTGGACATGAAAGACACTCCAATCCCGATAGTGGTGATTTGCCAAGGGGCGGACGCGGCCGGGGAATCCAAGTACAATGCGGCGGCCCGCCCAAAAGGGCGACATTATCACAGGAATAGCCACTACCGGGGAAGATGATGGCCAGCAAGCAGAAGCGTCGAGGCAAACCCAGAATGGCCGATGAGGCCGACCGCCATGTCCTTTACGAGTCCTCCGTACAGGAGCCCGAGGCGGAAATGGACTTCGTTGAGGCCACCTTCGAGGAAATCCGTGGCCGGGAAGCGAAGAGTTTACGCGAGGATTTCTGCGGAACCGGTTTCTCCTCGGCGGAATGGGTTCGGCGCAACCCGGAACATACCGCCGTGGGCGTGGATATTGACGCCGAGGTGCTGGCCTGGGGCCGGGACAACCACATTGCCCGCCTGCCGGCCGAGGCACGCAGCCGAATTCGCCTGATCGAGGCGGACGTGTTGACCGCCGAAACCGAAGCCGTGGATGCCTTGCTGGCCATGAACTTCAGCTACTACCTGTTCAAATCCCGGGACCAGCTCAGAAAGTATTTCGAGCGTGCCCGAGAAAACCTGGTTGAGGACGGCGTGCTGTTCCTGGACGCCTTCGGCGGCTATGACGCCTTCCGTGAACTGGAAGAAGAACGGGAATGTGACGGCTTCGATTACATCTGGGACCAGGCACACTATGACCCCATCACCGGGGACATGACCTGTCATATCCACTTTGCCTTTCCGGATGGCTCGGAAATGAAAAAGGCCTTCACCTATCACTGGCGCATGTGGACGCTGCCGGAGATTCAGGAGATTCTCCGCGAGGCGGGATTCCCCCGGGTCACGGTTTACTGGGAGGGCACCGACGAGGAGACCGGGGAAGGGGATGGCGAATTCACCCCGGCCGCCCACGGCGAAGCCGATGCCGGCTGGATCTGTTACGTGGTGGCCGAGCGCTAGGCGCTCGCCCACTCCGGGGCCTCAGGCGCCCGCGTGCTGGCGCAGCATGTGGGAATCGGGCAGCAGCAGATGGCCGCGTCGGCCCAGGTCTCTCGCCCGCTCCCGATCCCCTTCGGCAATGGCTTCCTCGATGGCGGAGAGATAGAGGCTTTCCAACTGCTCTTCCAGCTCTTCATGCCAGCCACGACCGGGCCGCATCCAGGTCAGCATCTCGCGCCAGGCCAGCAGTAGCTCGCCGCTCCAAACCGGCGTCATTCGGGGGTCTTCCACCAGGGCCTCGACCTGCTCGCGTCGTTCTGTCAGTCCCTGACGTTCAGCTCTCAAGGAAGCAGGGCGATAATCAGCGGCCAACTGCGCCCGGGTCAGTTCCCGGCGCGCGGTGGCCAATTGGTCGGTAGGCCACATGACCGCTGTGTCCCGGATGAACTCATTGGCTTCCGCCCAGCGTTCTTCCTCTATCAATTGGTCCAGTTCCCGAGCCATCAAGCTGCCAATGATCCCGCTGTGTTCCACGATCAGCGGATGGCTACCCGTATGGACCAGCAGGGCGCGCCAGTCGTCCTTGAGCGCCAGGGCTTCCTCCACACTGGTCACCGGCAGGCCCCGCTCGACCGCCGGCAGCAGGTCCGCGGCGGCCTGCTCGGCTGCCCGGGTTTCCGCCTGGACCAGTGCTTCTCGCAAGGCTTCGGAGATCACCGCCTGATCGTCGAATATCCGCTCGCCGGCTTCCACAAGCTCACGTACCCTGACCGGGTCGGCCTCGGCGACGGCCTCTGCCGCGGCATCACGATAATGACCGTGCCAGTATTCCGTGTCGGCCATTTCGTGATCCGTCTGCAGTCGTTGCAACTGGTTCAGCAGAGTGGGCACATCGTCCTCTTCCTCGCGGATACCCAATGCGCCCTGGTCGGCAAGCGCCTGCAGTCGGGCCGTGATCGTGTTCACTAACGCCGTTTCCGCCGCTTCCACCTCGGGGCGAAGGGTGCGTAATGCCTGGGCTTCCGGGAAGTGACGGAGGCCTTCGGTCAACAGCAGATCCGCTTCCAGGGGGTCATTGTCATCAATGGCGCGCTCCACGGCATTGGCATAGTGCCTGACCGCCGAGTCCTCCACCCGGGGGAGAATGGCTTCCCGCTCATCCGCATCCAGCATTCTCAGGCTGCCGCGCAGGGCAGGCCATCCTTCCTGATCGATGGACGCTGCCTGCTGTTCATGCTGACGGCTCTCCAGCCAGTTCTGCAGCGGTATCCAGGCAGCAGCCACTGCCACCACCACCCCTGCGGCCGCCGCCAGAGGCGCCTTGGGCAGCGGGCCCCGCCGGATGGCCAGGTCTTGCATGAATTCATCGACAGAGTTCGGGCGGTCGCTCCGGTAGACCGCAAAGCCTTTTGCCAGCACCTTGCGTTGATACCGGGTCAGGCCTTTGATTCGCGGGGTGGGCAGATCCTTCTCCAGCCGCCGCAGACCCGATTGACCATTGAACGGGTGGCCACCATTGAGCAGGCCTGCCGTGATACAGGCCAGGGCATAGATATCATCGGCCGGCGTCGGCGGGGCGCCTTCCATGACTTCAAGGGTGAGGTAGGCGTCCATGGGGTCCATCTGTTCGATCTCCGTGGACCCGGCCTGCGAGCCTGGCGGCTCCTTGCCAAACAATGCCAGCCGCAAGCCAAAGTCACCCACCTTGATCCGGTCTTCTTCGTCGATCAGTATGCTGGCGGGTTTCAGATCGCCATGGCAGACATCGGCTTGGTGAGCCACCTTCAGCGCTTCGGCGATCTGCCCGATGATTTTCATTGCCCGATCCACGGGCAGGCCCTTGACGCATTCACGCCGGATGAACCGGGCCAGCGTCATGCCGGCGGGCAATTCCGTCACGATCCAGGCTTGGCCCTCATCCCGGTGCAAGGCACTGGGGTTGAGCAATCTCTGATGCTGCAGCCGACGCATGCGCTTGATGATTGCCTCGGTGCGGCGCAGCACGTCCTCTCGGCCTGCCAGGGCGGACGGCAATATACGGATGCCGCACATCTGTTCATTGGGGTCGGTGCTCTCGCTCTCCAGGTCCCGTGCCCGGTAAACCGCGCCATAGGGGTCATGGCTGACCCGGGACAGCAGCTCGAAGCGCCCACCCAGCAGCGCCCCCACCATGGTTGTGGTTCGGCCCACACCCCGGGGTTCATCGTCGTCAGTCGGGCCCTCATCCGGCCGGCTTTCATGGCTAGAGGGAAGCGAACCGCGGGTTTCCATCACCACCTGGTGATCGGGATCAGCGTCCGCGTCCTCCGTGTCCGCCGGCCCATCGTCTTCGGATGCAGAGGCCGTGGCTTCTTCGCCAGACTCCTCGGGCTGAATGGGGGGCAGTCCGCCTTTATCCTCGGATCGGCCGGTGATCTGATCCATGGCCCCGGTGGCACCAGCGGGCGGCTTGTCTTCCTGGGGGCCTTCATCGGCAGCCCCGTCCTCCTCTGACGCGGAATCATCATCGACAAGCTCCACGCCACCGCGGGGCTTGGCCGGCTCTTCGGCCGGTTCCAGGCTCAGTTCCAGCAAGTCGTCATCACCCTGCTTGTTGTCACCCGCACCATTACTGTCGCTCGGCGTCTGCAGCTCGGCCAGGCCCGGCCCGGCGCTGTGGAGCTGGTCGAGACACTCGCGAATTGTCCGGGCCTGGGAGGAGGGCAGCCCCTTCTGCTGGGACAGGTCCACCCGGTCGTAAAGGCCCTGCAGTTCCGAATCGGACTCTATTTCCCCCACACGCTTTCTAATCTCTTCCACTGCGGGGCCGAGAGCAATCTCCTCGTTCCGCAGCTCTTCGAGAATATCGTCAATGACCATGCGTCTCCCCAAGACCCTGAATGGACGGCTATTGCAAGATTTTGGTCATATTGCCACGCCTAATACAAGGCCGCAGCACAAAGACCCACAGGCAGACGAACCTCACCTGCTCAGTGTGGACAAAAAAGCCCACCTTCCAGAGAAGACGGGCCCGGCCACCTGAATACGCCGGTCGCCACGTGGAAATCCATCCAAATCCGCTATGCTTGTCTGAAAGCCACGGACAGGCGAGCCTGAATGCCTAGACCGACCCCAAACAGCCCCAGACCCGACCGCAAGCCAACGGCAGGCGACCTGCCGGCCTGTCGGCCCCCGCAAGCCCTTCTACCGCAACCCCCGCCAAACCGCATCAAGGCACCGTATCCGTCACGAGTGACGACCTCACAGAGATGCCTCGTGGCAAGTTGGGTGTCGGTCGCCAACCGGGTGCGGCAAACGGTGTCGATAGGCGCTGTGCATACATACAGTATCATTGGTTTCACAAAATGCGGAAGTCAAACGAATACAGGGAAATCCCCGGCAAAAACCGCTAGGGTGTTGATGAAAGGAGAATTTTGGAATCCCGAATTGCGGAAGGCGCGGAGTTATGCGGAAGTCGCGATATTGCAATAACACCGCCAGCGGTCCATTTAGCTGTTATACAAATGGAGAAGTACCATGAAGTTGATCTCTCTTTTCAATCACAAGGGTGGAGTAAGTAAAACCACAACCGCATTCAATCTCGGATGGGTGCTCGCTGAACAGGGGCATAAGACCCTTATCGTTGATGCAGACCCACAATGCAACTTGACTGCTTTGGTACTCGATTACAATTCAGTGGAAGAGGTCGAGGATTTTTATGCAGACAATCCCGGTTGCGATCTGTCAGCTGGTCTTGAACCGGTTATGGCGGGCAAACTGACTGGTCTCAGTGCTGGGAATCCGGCGCCCACCTCTAATGAAAATCTGTTTCTATACTGCGGGAACTTGGCCCTTTCGGAGATCGAAACTCAGGTAAGCGTAGCTCTCACTACAAGTACCGCAATCCCGGCTATTAAAAATCTGCCCGGAAGCATCGGTGAATTACTTCGCATAACTGGTCAGGAGCATGGATTCGAGTACATTATCGTTGACATGAGTCCCAGTGTGGGCGCTCTTAATGAGTGCCTACTCATGGCAAGCGACTACTTCATAGTGCCCACCGCACCTGATTTCTTCTGTGCGCAAGCAATTCGCTCGCTTTCAAGTGTTGTTCCCAAATGGAATTCTGAGGTGGCGCCGTTTAGGGATCCTGATGTCGATTATCAACTCCCACAAGATCCGCCCAAGTTTATTGGATTCATTTCCCAGAGATACCGCCCAAGAAGCGGTGCTCCTGCCAAGTCATTCCAGCGATGGATCGACGTCATAAAAGAGACGGTTTCATTAAAGCTTATCCCGGCGCTAGAGCCAATTGGGATGGCTATTAGTCAGGATTCGTTTGCTAAATATTCAAAGACTCATGAGCCCTATAATCTCGCCAATGTGGCGGATTTTAATTCATTGATTGCTCAGTCACAGAAGTTCAACGTACCGGTTTTTGCGCTCACTGATGAGCAGTTGGAGCAAGCAGGAGTTATTGAGGCGAACATGAAGGAAAGTCGCGACAAGTTTAGGGAAGTGTTCGAGCAATTGGCAAGTGAGATCCATACAATGACTGACAATGTATAACACGGCGCTCAAGGCGACTGGGTTCCGCTTCGCTCCACCCAGCACCTTAGCTATACGTTAGCGAGAGAGAGCACCAAGGAAGTATTTTCTATGCTTTTTTATATCCTGAGAGTGATTGCCCTTGCCGTTCCGCTCTGCTTCGTGGTTTTGGTTCTTATGCACGTCACGATTAGTGGCGTAGCAATGCAGGCCTCTATTACAGATGTGGTTTCGACGCTTGCAGCTGTTTTTGGTCTGCTTTTCGCTGTCGTCGCCTATTTTCTCTGGCACAGGGACAAAATTCGTGAGGATACTTTTGAAGCCATACGGAAATACCTGCGCGCTATCGCTTCTGCGGAAGATGTAAAGAGGGCAATCGAGTTAAACTACAGGCAGCTCGTGCCTGAGCCAGGATCGGTCCCTATTGAAAACGAGGCTATCGTTAAAGAGTTAATCCAAAAGTCGTACCGATTGCAGGAAGGCCGTTCAGAAGCGATGCATGACTTAAATGTTGCCAATCGAGAGATGGGATTCTGGGGAATAAAGCTAACAAAAGCCTTTGAAGAGAAGCACGGCGAGCTTCTTAAAGAGCTCCGGAACGCTGCGACCATTATGACTGGCCTTAATAGCCAACTTTCCCGGTTTTACCTTCACGAAGTATCTAGCCTAGATGAAGTCCAAAGGGAAAAGGCGATGATTGATGAGCGATTTCGAAGTGCTGCAAGGATTTTGGAGTCAAGAATCTCCATGGGGCTTTCAGGTATCGTTCAGTTCGGTGGGCTACGCTAACAATCAGCTGCACGGCGATCGATTTTCCGCCGATTCGCGGCTACAAGCCGCCGCGTGAGACGGGCGTTAGCGCTCTGGAGGCGACTATTGATTGAGTTCGAAGAAGCAGTCTCAACACCCGAGAATTGGCTCCGGCAAGCTTGGCAGCTGCTCGAGGCAGCCAAAGCTCTCTATCAGAGCATGGATGGTATGCGCTTGCCAAAGACTGAAGCAGAGACATACAGGGAAGTAGGCTCGATGAAGGGAATTATGTTGCTATTGGGCCTCGCGGTCGAGAATGCTCTTAAAGGGGCGCTGGTTTATAAATTTCCTCCTGATACCTCAGGAGGGCGCTTGAGAAGTTCACACTTTCAGGGTAACGGCCGGCAGCATGACCTAGTAGCAATTGCACAGAGGATGAAGTTCCCGATTTCTGACGAGTATAGGCCGCTCCTCGAGCGTTTAAGTATATTTGTTCAGTGGGCTTCTAAATATCAAGTTCCGCTTCGAAAATCTGAACAGAAAAAGGCTTCGGGCAACTTGTACCTGCGCCCACCGACGGACATTAAACTTGTCGAAGCTCTTATCACGGACCTACAATCTTATGCTGGTTTCGATAATGACGATGGTTGGCCGATACCCCGCTAACAAGGCAAAGCAGCTCGGCCCTACGCGCCCGGACGTCGCTTCGCTCCGCGCTGTCTGCGGCGTTAAACGGTAAAGCATGGAAAGCAGAGCTCGTAGAAAATACGCTTCAATGATGTGGGAGTGCCGCTATCGGGTAGAAACACTGCGTGATTTCACATCCGAAAAAACTCACTGCACTTATCTCCAGACTACGATCGAGGCAGAAGCCCTTCAGTTGCGGAAATTGCTTGAGTTGATCGCGTTCTCCTCGCTGGTGTCATACCAAGAGGCCTACCGTTCAGTGAGAAACGATATTGCGAAAGATTGGCACGCCGCCAGGATCTTGCGCAAGATTGAGAGCATCAACCCTGAGTTCTACCCAGTGCCGATAAACGGCTTCGATAGGAAACGCTGGCATAGAGTGCAAGGTGGGTATCTGACGAGAAAACAGTTTGAACGGTTATACGATAAATGCGGAGCTATGCTTCATTCTCAGAATCCGTTTTCTAAAGGGAGGAGTTCATTGGCCTTCCATAAAAAAGTGCCTGAATATTTGGAAAGAATTGAGGCCTTGCTATCAGAGCATTTGGTGGAGCTGGCTGAATCGCGTGTGCTCATTCACGTAATCGCTCCGATGGAAGAAGATGCACCAATCCAGGTTCGCCACTTAGTGCGGGAATCGAACCGCGTTTAACAAATCGCGCAAGGCGGACGGCTTTCAGCCGCCGCTTCGCTCTGAGTTAAACCGAGATGCGCAATGAAAAAGATTATTGAAGCACTGTCGATCCTGATCGCGATCGTATTTTTGGCGGGCGCGGCGTGGGGTGTATTGAAGGTTGCTCAGTGGGTTGGCGGGCTCGATCCGGCATACGCGGGTCCAACGATTGCCGCGGTTATCGGTTTCGTTGGGCTTCTGTACGGTCAGTGGCACTCAAAGACCAGGGAGATAGAGCAAAGTCACCGGCCACAAAAAATTCAGGTCTACAATGCGTTCTTTTCGATCTTGGAGAAGTTTCTCAAAAATCCAGACGCACTTGCCGCGATTGAAGGGAAGCCTCTCCCGGATGAGCTTCGAGATCAGTTCTGGGCTCTGAACCAAGGTCTCATAATCTGGGCATCGCCTCCAGTGATAAAGGCATGGCTTAAGTTCAGGAAGGCATCGGTGTCTGGTGAGCATGTTCTGCTAGCAATGGATGGTATGTTGCGCGCTATCAGGAAAGACCTTGGGAATAGTAACATCGGCCTCCAAGCCGGTGATGCTGTAAAGGTTTTCTTGAGTGACCCCAATGAATTGGATCGGTTGCTCAGACGATGATCCGGTTTAACCAATCCATGCAGTCGACGCTCGTGCCTCGCGCGGCTGATGGCTGGCGTTGTGCGGAGGGGGTATGAGAATTCTGTTCACGATAATAATGACTCTTTGTGGCAGCATAGCTTTAGCCGATTCGCCAAAGCATGTGCTAGGTGAGAATTCATTGGGTCCATGGAAGTTTTCGGAGGATCCAGTGGTTTCTAGGGAAATTCTGAAGGAGCATTTCCCCGATCATACGATCATCTATGATGTGGGCCAGGGTGACTCACCAGATTTTCACTATTTTGAGGTCAAATCCGTCTCGGGGGATGTGCTGTTCTCAGTGCGCTCCTATTCAAATTGGGAGGATGGTCCACTTGAGCCAGAGCCCGACGCCGAAGTCCCTCTGCACCTACTTGAGGTTAGAAGCCCAAAGATTGCAGACTCGCATGAGATAAGAGTCGGGGACAGAGTCTCCGACATAATTGATGCAAGGGGCGATGGTTTGGCGTTCGGGCCAAGACATTTTCATGTCTACATGGGCGATGGGAATATCTACTATAACCTAGTGGTTGAAAGCGAATCAGAAAGCGGAATCCAGAGAAGTCCAGAGGGTATCGAGCGTGCAGAGGCTATTGAAGGGGATTGGAAGGTTGTGAGTATCTCGTGGCCGGGCCCAGCATGGGACTGACAGGAACGCACAACAAGGCGCTCGAGTCCGCTGCGGCCCTGGCCGGGCCTCCGCCGGACGGGTTTTCCATGGAAGTAACCCTGAGGTCTGAGTCTGGCTCTATAGAATAGCGAAGGGTTTTGGTCAACGACTGGATTGATGTTCAGGTGGGTCGATACAGCTTTCTTGCGATTGATGATCTTCTGGGGGTCATCATCCGGATTATGGTGTCGGATTACCTAGCTTGTGAGGTGGCATGGGAGATTCATGCCTAAAAAGGCGGTCAATCGGATGCTGTAGTTCCCACGCCGGCCGGTCACGCTTGGCGTTATGAGTACAAAGGTTTAAAAGGATGAGAGATACCTACAGGTACACAAACAGTCGAGCCGAGGAAGAATCCGCCTCAGGCGTATCAGGCGTTCTGTGTAGAGACATAGAAGGAGACTTCTTTTTTCGGGTTCATCACGCGGACGGGTCCTTCACGGATTACGAGCTTCGTCACGACGATTTGCCCATCACCATCGATCAGGAGGCCTTTGCCTCTTTTTACCGGCTCCATGATCACAGCGTCCTGGATCACAGCCCTGAGGTCCTGGGGCTGGAGCGTGAAGAATAGGAAGTGCCTCATAGCCAAGCGCAGCATGACGCGGCGAATGGCCGCCGGGTGCTCGCAGGTTCGCACCGGCGTGTGCGGCGTTGGTAATCGCTAGCGGCACCTCGCATGCAGGACTGAGGTGCCGTGCTGTTGCCGCCCTTGTTCGGAGCAACTTTCGGATAAAATTCAAACCAGCTCGGGTAGGGGAGGCGCTGGCGGCCACAAAAACCCGGCCGTGGGGCCGGGAAGGCGCAGCGGTAGGTGCGTTGAGCACTCAGGTGGTGAGGGGGTCGGTATCTCGGGCCCGTTCTTCGAGCCAGTCGTTGATGTCGGCCAGATACCACGCGACCCGCCTGGGGCCGAGCTGGATCCGGCGCGGGACCAGGCCTGCCTTTTCCCACCGGTGCCAGGTTGACCGGGAAATCCCCGTGATCGCCCGCCGTTCGCGCTCATTGATGACATAGTTCCGATTCATTGCGAATACTCCTTGTTTTCCGGAACGGTTAAAGGGGAGCGGTTCCATTGGTTCTCACGGGGGGTATAGCGTGGGGGGTGACACTTCACGGGCCGTGCCGGGGCGATCTCGGGAGAATATTGGCGCGGGAGAGCTCCGTAGAGCCCGTGTAGCGGGCGATTCTGTGGTTCTTGGGGCGACCACGTCGTGGGAGGCGAACAGCGCTGATACGGCAGCCTTGGGGCGTCTGCGCGGGCCAGTGCCGGCGCGCTGCCCGGGTGGCGGATCACCCCGGTTCCGATCGCAAAAAAAAAATGTGGGCCCGGTTGTGGGCCCACATTGCAATCAGTCTGTAAGTGACTGATTGTATTGGGGAGATGGTGGAGGCGGGGGGGATCGAACCCCCGTCCGCAAGCGCTCCGCCTTTGGCTCTACATGCTTAGCCTGGCTTTGAGTTTCGCCGGCAGCTTCCCGCCAGGCAGGGAACACTGTCGACTAGTCCGGTTAGGTTTTTTAACGGATCAGGGCCGAACACCCATCACCGCGAGCCCATGTAGGGTGACTCCTCAAGCCCGAAGGCTTTTCCGGGACCCATGGGCGAGTCCCGGCGAGGAGCTGGCAGGCGTTTTAGGCCGCCAGAGCGTAGTTGTCGTCGTTGGCAACTATCTTTAGTTCAGTCTGTTTTACGAGGTTGGACTGAACCTCGGCATGCACCTCGGGTTTTGCCACCTGCGTCGAATCCAGGTCGCCCCCTTGAGTGTTATGGCTATCCTATCACTGCTTTGAGACAGGAGGCCAGGGGGAAAGTTCAGGGTGATGAGCTACGAGCGGCGAGCTGGTCGTGCCAGCGGCGCTGCTGTGCCCGTGGGGGGGGGCGTTGGGGTTCTCTGCGCGTGAAGATTGCTGTTAGGGAGCAGAAAACAGAAGGCCTTGCGGCAGGCAGGGCCAGCTCGCCGCTCGAAGCTTATCCATTCTTCATGATGCGCGCTTTCTGGCGTTCCCAGTCTTTCTTTTTCTCGTCGGCGCGCTTGTCCTGTTTCTTCTTGCCCTTGGCCAGGCCGATTTCCAGCTTGGCGCGGCCACGCTTCCAGTACATGGCCAGGGGGATGAGGGTGTAGCCCTTCTGTTCGGTCAGGCCGACCAGTTTGCGCAGTTCGTGGTCGTGGAGGAGAAGTTTTCGGGTTCGGCGTGGGTCCGGGTCCACGTGGGTGGAGGTTCCCGGGGCCGGGGTGAAGTTGGCTCCCAGCAGCCAGGCCTCGCCATTGCGGATTACGCAATAGGCTTCCTGCAGGCTGCCACGGCCCGCCCGCAGGCTCTTGACCTCCCAGCCTTCGAGAACCATGCCGGCTTCGTAGTTTTCCTCGATCTTGAATTCATGACGGGCCTTGCGATTGAGGGCGATGGTGTTGCCGCTTGCCTTGTTTTTCTTTTTTGCTGCCATGCCGGTTCCGAACGGGTTCAGGGTGGTTCTTGCGGTTCAAATCAGGATCGGGTGCCGGGCGTGTTGCCGCCCAGGCGGGCGGGCTCTGCCCTGCCGTTACAGTATACGGACATGGGGCGCCTGCGTCAGTGCGCTTGTGAAAGCAGGCGTTTTCCACCAGAATTCATCTTTTTGTCCGCACCGGAAGGGAAGTGGGGCTGATCCGGAGGGTCGGTCTGGCGCCTGTTGTGTCCTCTCCCGGTCCCCAGATTCTGATTGCAGGAGTAGTCTGTCATGGCCAAACGCACCTCGGTCCACGGTCTCTGGTCCACGCGCCTGGCCTTCATCCTCGCCGCCGCAGGCTCCGCTGTGGGTCTGGGCAATATCTGGCGTTTTCCCTACATCGTGGGCGAGAACGGTGGCGGCGCCTTCGTACTGGTTTACCTGGCCTGCGTGCTTGCCATTGGTCTGCCCATCATGATGTCGGAAATCATGCTGGGTCGGCGTGGTCGTCGCAGCCCGATCAATACCATGCGCCTGCTCTCGGAGGAGGAGTCCGGCAGCAAGTATTGGCAGTTGGTGGGCTGGATGGG
>NZ_JAYGII010000011.1:0-83563 GCF_034931365.1 Natronospira elongata | reverse complement strand
GAAGGTGTCCACTAAAGTCCGGGAACTACAAGCATCAATTGCATGGCATGGTTAGCTGCGCTTGTAGACATGCTTTCGATGACCAACCTTTACAACCGTTACCACAAGAAGCTCATCTTCCACTTCATATATGATTCGGTAGACACCCTGTCGGATTCGGTAGCGCTCTTGCCCTGAAAGCTTTTCACTGCCGACGGGGCAGGGATTCTCCTGCAGCCCCTCCATGCGCTGAAGAATGCGAGCAACATCTTTGTTTGGGATTGGGCGAAGGTCTTTAGAGACAGATTTCTTGAATACAAGCTTATAGTTTGCCATGAGCCTTCAAATCGTCCAGCAAAGACTCATAGCTCATGGTTGGCTCAGAAACCCGTTCCTCGAACGCCGCCAAATCTTCCTGATCCTCAGCCAATGCCGCACGAACAGCATCGTTGACGATATCTGATAAGGAACGATGCGTATGCGCAGCCTTCAGCCGTAGCGCCGCATGTAACTGAGGGTCAAAATAAACCGTAGAACGCTTCGATGTCTCGCTCATGGCATTCTCCAAATATTGTGACATCAAAACATTATAGCGTTACGACATCAAAGCGTCAAGCCTTGCCCAGCTAACGCTTGGCACACGTGCCGGCTTGGAGCCGCAGCGCGGCGGAAAAGCGGTCACCGTGCTGCCACTGGTTATATCTCGTTTGCACGACAAGAAGAAACATAATCACGCCACTCCCCAAGAATACGACGACGGGAATCCAGCTCTTTTGCATGCTGTAATGCGTGAAATGTTTCTATGTACTTGTTTCGAACGCTCGTGAAGAGTTCATCGTCGAACTGCTCTTGAAACCACTCCCGCTCCTGACTCGTTGGCCCTTCCAGAAGTTCTTCAATTTCCTCGATGTAGTCTGGCTGCACCCAGTTAGATGAGTGCCACATGTCTTGCTTGCGCATGGGCCGCGAAAACAGATAGGGGAGTAGGTAAATGTTGCTTAACATCGTTTCCAGCAGGTATCTCCGCGCTTTCCCCAGAGAACCCACCCGGTAGTAGGCCAAAGCAGCATATAAGAGAAACGCGGGCTCACCGACGTCATCCGGGAACTCCATCTCGAACCAGTCCAAAAATTCGACTGCTTTTTCTGGAGCACCGCTAAGCACAAAGTAAACACACACCCGATAGCGTTTCCCTGAACCATCCGAAATCGCGCCGAATTTCTCCTTTTCTTTGAAGAGTTCTCGTCGTGCACGGTTAGCGCGGTCTCGATATTTTTTCTGTTCATCGGTTAGCACAGATCTACCTCAAGAGATATAACGCAGAGCTGAGCGGCGGGCTTGGAGCGAAGCGGAAAGCCCGTCCGGCGCAGGCCCGGCCAGGGCCGGAGCGTACTCGAGCGACTGGTTATGGCACAACATTCTTTGAAATATCTCGCTGAAGTTCTTGAATAGCTCTCTGCACATCACCGTGGAGTCGCACAAACTCATCACATACCTTCTGTTTTTCGGTTAACTTATTAGCATCCAGTTCACCCGAAACCACCCTCGCAAGCTCTTTACCGAACTGTTCGGTTGATACCTTCAGCGAAGCCCACGAGTCGGAGAGCTCATCGAGGTATAATGTAACCAACATTTCCAACTCGAGCAGTGGAGCTATTTCCCGGTTATCAGAAAATTCAAATTTCGAGCCTGTATGAACATGCCTCAAAACTTGACTGAACATACTGCCATAATCATTTCGCACGGCTAATGCTAGCCGATACGCTCGCTCCATGCGTTCACGGTGCCGGGCTTGATAGCTTTGGTTACGCTCCTCTTTCCGAGCCCACCATGTCGGGATAAACGCCGCAGCAAATCCGAGAATTCCACTGGCTATCATGCCGAGAACCGGAACCCAGGGCGTTATTGGGGCTATCGCTCCAGACATCTCCACCCTTCCTCTTGGCCATAACGCCTGCAGTTGCGGCAGGTGCGGAGTGCAACGGAGTACCTGTCCGACAACCTGCACTGGTTAGTTGCTGGTGGAGATTGAGTCATATTTCTTCTGTATTTGATCTTCTTCCATTTTTTGGAAATTCTCGACTTTAAGCCTCAAAAAACCATCTGGATTCAACTTACAGTGATAGTGGTGATGCTCTTTCAAACGAGAGTCTTTTTCCCTTTCGATCTCCCTATCTGATTTTTCTTTTCGCCCCGTCATCTTCAACCACTGCTGGTAGGCTTTCCAAAAACTATAAGCCAGAGCAATTACCGATAGCCACACAGGGCTAAAAAACTCAAGTAGCGCAATAGCGGCAGGCACGACGACTGACCAGACAATCAGCAATCTTTTCGCTGTTCGTATTGGCTTTAGGTTTTCTCGTGCTTGGGCACTGACTTCGCTCTGAGTTCTGTAGTTCAGATCTGAGTATATTTCTATCAAATACCCTGGATCCTGCAGTTCCTCTGGAAACTCTTCATCTTCAAGAAGCTCCCACCGATAGCGCAGCTTTTCTTCATCCATGAAAGCGATGAGATGACTACAAGGACGGACTTTTTCAAGATCAATAAGATCGCCGCGCCTATCAAATGCACTAGCCATGACAGGTACTGGATACCGAGCGATCCACTTCCCGGCTAGATCCTCCAAGTCTGTGGCCACCTTCTCACCTGCAACGTCAAAAACATATGTCACGGTGAGGGAGGCAAAGGGGACTGAACCAACAGGTGGAGAATACTCAAGAAAGTAGCTATCAGTTTTTTCGTTGATATGATCGAAGTATATTTTTTCTGCCACAATCTCATGACCTTGTCTGGCAACTAACGCCCGCCATAAACGGCCGAGTGGAACGAGGTCCGGCGACCGCAGGGAGCGTATTTCATGGCTTGGTTATGCATCAGATATATTCCCGTGCAACTTTCCTTTGAATAGATCTGTGGCTAAGTGAGGTGAAATTTCCTTTTCCGCTAAGAAAACCTGCTTAGCGCCAGCTCCTAAACCCACCTCCCGAAACGCACGCTTCTCTATACTCGTATAGCCCCCATCATCCTTTCCAATCAAGCAGATCAGCAAATCAGACCGAATCCACTTGTGCCGGAATATTTTGCCAAGAACGTCGATAACCTCCTGCTCCACTAGTGCGAAGTCACTGATAAGGCTTCTGGGGTGATTCTCTCGGCGGGGAAGCGTCGCTGTCGCGCCGGTATTGGTATTCTTTGCCCTCAACTCTCTCTCCGTCACATGCACTACGGCTTGCTGTCGTAAGCCCGGAATCCTTGATAGAAGTTGAAGTATCATAGATGTCTAAATCCACTTGTATGCATAACGCCTGGCTTTGCGGCGTGCCGGAGCGTAGCGCAGGCACGTCCGACAACAGCCAATTGTTAAGCGTTTTCCTCAGATCCCAATTGCATCAACTTCGACAGTAGGGCATTACTTTCAGAGTGTAGGTTTGTATTTCCTATTTCAAGCTGTTCCTTTAGCCTTATTTGTTCTGCGGTCAAGGAAATCACATTTTCCAGCTCTGATATATTTTCGGGAATAGGAATAAGGATATTGGCAATATGATTGGGTTCTAAATGTTGCTGAACCGCACCATATTCATTGATGAGCATTTGATTCAGGGCACTTTCAGTTTGAAGAAACTGATACACATATAGCCGAATCTTCTCATCCGAAATCCGAATTCTAATTAAATCATCGGATACAATTGCACCATCCAATCTCTGCGTAATGAATGCCACTCTCCCAATGGTTCCCGAGCGTGTAACAACAATATCACCTCTATATACCCTGACTGCGTTAATTGTAGCCAGCTGACTAGCCGACGCAAAATTTATATTCAAAAGTTTCGCACTATCTGATTTTTCTTGTAGAACAGCAGATGGAGTGTAATACGGCTCTACACCATCTACTAATTCCTCAACTATCAGGTTTTCGCTTTTAAGTCGTGGACCTTTAAATATTTTAATACTGCTATGTAGTTGACCGATCGTTGTTACAGACCATCCATCCACGCCGTCGATAGACTCAATATTTTTAATGGATTCGTTCAAATTAGGCAGATAAACTTGTGGGTTTATTCGTAGCAGCTCATCCACTTCAGATCGATTTATCGAAAACCTGTACTCCGACGGCATCAAACTTCCATTTTTAAAATCGTGGAAGTCGGACAGCATCTCATCTAAATCGTGATCTATTTCATCAGTTAGGTTATTGTTCTTATCCCTCTTAAATAGCGGGAACCCTTCACTATCTTGGCCAATTTTCTTCGAAATCGCTAAGAATATCGGGTAATCACTTGGCAGATCATCAGAAGAAGCTGGTCGCTCAACAATTACTAGGCAAGTTCTAACCCCAGTATGGGGCTGGAATGTATCTTTATGGCAGTTAACAACCGCAATTAGTTTGTATTCATCCAAAAGCAATCTTCTTACCGGATAGTATGTTCTTGTATCCAGGAAACTCTTTGGCATTACTATGCCTATTCTGCCTCCTGGAGCAATCCATTTTAAGCACCGTTCAAAAAACAACATTTCTGGCGGGACACCTTCAGAATTTCTCTCGCCGGTGGAGATGAATTCTCCGCCTCTTGTGGACCATCGAATGCCACTTGAGAAGTTATCTAACACCGCTGGATCTGTTATACGCCCCTCGCCTACGCCAGCAAACGGTGGATTTGTTAGGATAATTTTAGGAGCGCCAAGGCCGCATCTAGCAACCACTCGTTCGTTCAAAGTATTAATAGGCCCTAGCGAATCACCTTGGGTCATCCCGGTATGACCGTCTCCATTTAAAATCATCGCAGTCTTTGCAATTTTAACAAGCCTTTTACTGATCTCTACCATGAAGAGATTAGTTCTATGCTTATCTAGCTGCCGTTGCTTAGATATACTCGTTCCTGCCGAAGAAAGTATTTTTTTGCGGACATGGCGCATAGCTCCGGTAAGAAAACCACCTGACCCGCCGGCAGGGTCAAGAATTATATCTTGATAGCCTGGGTCTAAGGCTTGCGATAAAAAATCAACTACAAGTCGGTTAGTAAAGAATTGGCCACGCTTTTTCTTAAGATAGGTGGCAGTATATTGCTCATAGGCATGCCCCATTATATCCCAATCATTTGATTCATTAAGATCGCTTAATAGTCTATAGCGCTGAAGTTCTATCACTACATCACAGACTGACCGAGGCCCTACTGAAATTTTCTCATGGTCAGAAAATACATCTCGGTTTTCCGACACCACTTCCCTAAATAAAGAGTGAATCCTTTCAGCGACTAACAGCTGCCCTTCTGTTGACCGATACTCTTCTGGGGTACAATAAAATTCGCAGAATTCATCAGCCTTTTCTTCATCCATCGCTTTAGCCAAAATAATTCTAACCATATCCATGGTCAAATCATCTTCATCTCCATCGACACCCCTGCCGTGGAGCTTGTTGTGGCACTGCCTTAACAACCCTTTTATATCTTTAGGTCGCTTTAAGTCTTCCTTTTTTCTTTGACCCAAAGCGTCCCATGCTTCATTAGGTCGCGGAATGCCAGTCCAATCGATTAGATCATTGTTGGGATTGGATAGCCGCCTAAAATATTGAGGTGCATCTCCGTTATACCAAACACCACCTTCAGCACTTGTATTATAGATATATGAAACCAGTTGGTTGTATCCAGTTTCAATGCTAGGAGCTTTACACTCTACCAACATTGCTATAGCACCTTGGTTTCTATCTTTCTTCGCTTTTGGGTTTCTGTAAATGACAATGTCCGCACGTACAGGTTTGCCTTCTCTGTCTTTTAGCTCAGAGCTTCCATAATAAATTGGGACCTCTTTGGCTAGAACATTTTTGGGGTACTGGTACTCAAAATGCAAAATCCTCAGATACTTCTGTCTGACAAATTCCTCGGGACCAGGAGCTAAGTGAGAGCCATCTAGGAAATCAACAATTTTTCCTTCTTCGGTAATTTCTACTTCAAAGTTATCCATATCATCCTATCTATAAATCTAAGTTAGAGATCTCGATCAGACGCTTAACAGCTAAATGGACCGCTGGCGGTTTTATTGCAATGGTTTGCCGGCGGTATAAGTCCGTTGTTTTGGTTTTTGGTGTTCATGGGATTCTCCTGTATTCAATCACTTATGAGCCTCCCCTGCCAGTGTGCGCTGTATTCGCTTGACGGCGGCGTTTTGCTCTTCTAATAATACTGTACATCCATACAGTTCTCGATAAAAGGGGAGAGCCATGGTGGATTCTGGGCGTAAGCCTCGGCTGCGGGAGCGGTTCCGGGAGGTGATTCGCGTGCGGCGATATAGTCGGCGGACGGAGAAGACTTATTGGTACTGGATTCGGTTTTTCATCCGTTTTAACGGGACTCGGCACCCGGCGGAGCTGGGCGAGGTCGAGGTCCGGCGCTTTCTGAGCTGGTTGGCGACGGATCGCAATGTGGCGGCGGCGACTCAGAATCAGGCGCTGAATGCGCTGGTGTTTCTTTACCGGCATGTGCTGGAACAGCCGTTGGGGGAGATCGGCCTGGTGACCCGTGCCCGTCGCCCGCGAAAGATTCCCGTTGTCTTTACACATGAGGAGGCCATGAGTGTGATCCGGCGGCTTCCGGAGCCTTACGATCTGATGGCCTCGCTGCTGTACGGGGCCGGTCTGCGGGTTACTGAATGCGCGCGCTTGCGGGTGAAGGACCTGGATTTCGCTCAACGGGTGCTGACGGTGAGGGACGGCAAGGGAGGCAAGGACCGAACGACGATCTTGCCTGAATCGCTGTATCCGGCGCTCCAGGCGCGTATCGCTGAGATCCGAAGGATCTGGATGCGAACGACACCGGAGAAACGAGTGCCGGTGACTCTGCCTTTTGCCCTGGCGCGCAAGTATCCAGGGGCGGCAACGTCCCTGCAGTGGCAGTGGCTTTTTCCGTCGGAGGGTCTTTGCCGGGACGATGAGGGTCGCATTGTGCGTTATCACATCCATGTGAGTGCGATTCAGAAGCATGTGAAGGTGGCTGTCGGGAAAAGCGGCATTACCAAGCGGGCGAGCTGCCATACCTTTCGCCACAGCTTCGCAACGGAGCTTTTGAAGCGGGGCTCGGATATTCGCACGGTGCAGGAACTGCTGGGGCATGCGGATTTGCGCACGACGCAGATCTACACCCATGTCCTGGGCCAGGCTTTTGCGGGGGTCAGCAGCCCACTGGCTTGAGTTGGCTGGTGCTGGCTGTGGCAGGCTGGCGGTCATTGCGCTTCGCCCTTTCCCTTTGGCCTGCCCCAAGCCTAGCGCAATTTTCCCGGTTTTTCCTGCGCCTACTCCGGCGGCTTGTCGAAGCGGTAGGGGGTGGCCTGGGCGGAGGCTCGGCTGCCGAAGTCCCTTTCGAAGGCCGCCAGGTTCGGCATCGGGGGCAGATCCATGGGGTTGCGAAATGGCAGGTGCGTGAGGAGGCAATAGAGGCCGGTTTCAAACAGGCTGAGGTCGCGGGGCGGCAGTTGCCGAAGGATATCGTTGAGATGGGTGTCCAGCCAGCTGAGGCTGTTGATGAGGCTTTGGCGGCGTTTCCTTGAGGCGGTGTCCGGGAGGCGCTTTTCCACTCTTTCGTGGACCACGACTTCCACTTCCATGGCCATGGCCATGGCATGGGCAAGGGTTTCGTGGGCGTTCATCAGCAGGGGCGTTTCGGCGTCCCAGGGCCAGTTGATTTGCAGTCGGCCGGGGGCGGTTTGGGCCAGTGCCCGGCAGATATTGACGCTGCCGTAGATGGCCTGCCCGTCGAGTTTGAGGACCGGCAGTTTGAGCGCCGGGTTGCCGGCATAGGTTTCCGGGTCGTCACTCATCAGGTCGAAGATGGGCTGGAGGCGGTATTCGAGACCGAGTTCCTCGGCAACTATCCGCGTCATGCGGGTGTAGTGGGAACTCTGGCGTCCGATGATGTCCACTTGGCTGCTCATGAAAGTTACCTCCGCCTGGCGGTCCGTCAATCCTGTTCGGCTCTGGGTTTCCAGTCTGCCATTTCGGCTTCGGATCGGGGTCCGATGCGCCCTTCTGCCTGTTTGATGAGGTCCGGGGCGTTGTGCCACTGCCCGCTTTGCATGACCCAGCGCACATTGCGGGTGTGGGTGATGTCCTCCAGGGGGTTGCCTTCAACGACGACCAGGTCGGCCCATTTGCCGGGCTCGATGCTGCCGAGCTGTTCGCCCTTGCCCATGGCCCGGGCGCCGTTGAGGGTGGCGATCCGCAGGACCGCATGTTCAGGCAGGCCGGCACGATTCATGGCCTGCATTTCCCGATGAATATAGAACGGCGAGGTGTATTCGCCCCAGAAGGGATGGTCGGTACTCAGGGTGATGAGATGCCCTCCCCCGGCCTGGTAGAAAGCTTTGAGGGTGTCTTTCTTCACCCAGTAAAGGGTGTCGGCCAGTTCGGTGAAGTCGTCGGCTTCCCGGGGCTTGTGGTGCTCGCGGGCATAGTCGGTGAGAAAACGCTGCTCGTCGGCGAAGTCCTCGAAGACCGGTGAGTCGGTCTGACCAAAGGCACCGAAGGCGGCCAGGGTGGCGCTGAAATGGACGCCGTGGTTGATGTACAGGGCGACGACGTCCTGGAATTCCTCGCTGTCGGTGTCGACGTGCTTCCAGCTCAGATAGGCGTGGCGATCCTGTTTCAGGGTGTCGCCGCCGAGAAAGTGCTCCACCCGGTCGATCCCCATGAGGATGGCGTCCTTGGGATTGACGCTGTCGCCGACACCGGAGTTGAGATGGCCGGTGACGGTGAGGCCTTGTTTGTGGGCCGCCTTTATCAGAGCGGCGAGCTCATCGCGGGTGGGGTTCTTGGCCTTGAAGCCGGCGGCGCCCTGCTCGGCCAGTTTGTGCACTTCCTCGTGGATGGACTCGGGGCTGCGTCCGCTTTCCCAGTCGGGACGGGCGCTGCCGAAATAGGGGCCGGAGTTGAGCAGGCGGGGGCCGATACGATCGCCCCGATTGATGGCCTGGCGCAGCTCGCGCATCTTGTCCGGCTGCTTTTCGCCACCGGGGAAGGTGGTGGTGACCCCGTTACCGAGAAACATCAGGGGATAGGCCTCGGTCTCATCAATCCGCCCGGCCTGGAATAGATCCACATGGTAATGGGCATGGAGATCGATAAAGCCGGGCAGGAGGGTGTGATCATCCTCGAGCTTGATGTGCTTTACATCCTCAAGACGATCACTGCCCTCGCCCACGGCCAGAAATCTTCCCCGCTGAATCAGAATGCCGGGATTTTCAACCCGAGCCTCGCCGGTGCCATCGAAGAGATGACCGCCCGTAATCAGAGTGGCCTGGGAATGGGCCGATACAGCAAACAGGAAAAGCGTCAGGGCGGATAAGAGAACAACTGGACGCACGGGGCACCTCGTTGTTGGGGGTCAATGAAGGGGATGGGGCTTGTCAGAATACAGCATAGGCGGATTGGATACCTGTTGCAGGCCTTTCTGGCGGCATCCTGCTTGCCTGGGGCTATCTGACAGGGCTTGCCGGCGGCAGGTTCATCGTGGGCCGGTGACCGGCCGGCAATGAAACGGGGCGGACCCATAGGCCCGCCCCGCTTATTTCACTTGCCAGACGAGTAGAAAGGATCAGAAATCGTACTGGAAGCCTGCCCGGACGAAGGTACCGCGGGGATCGTGATTGCGTGTGTCAAAACCCCACACATTCGCCATCACGAAGGGCGGGTCCTCATCGAGGATGTTATCCACATGGACGTAGGCTCTGCCGTTATCCCCTACCTCATACCAGGCACCGACGTCGAAGGCATTCCAGCCAGCGACACTGCGGTCTTCCATCGGCACACCCTCCATGGTGAATGGAATTCCGAAGGGATTGAATTCCTCGGTGTAATTGCCCACGTGCCGCAGGGTGACGTGATAGCCCCAGACCGCATTGCTCCAGTTCAGACGGCTGAAGGCCCTGAACTGCGGACGCTCGAATGTCCCCTCGAGCTTGCGAGTGGGCTCGCCTTCCCGCAGTTGCTGGCGGAATTTCCGCAGCCAGGTGAACTCGGTCTGCCAGACGAACTCGCCGCCCATGCCATCAAAGGTCACCCGGACATCGGCATCAAAACCGGCCACTTCCTGGGAACCGAAATTCAGGAAGGTGTCTTCGATGAAGTCGATGTTGCCACCCGGACCCCGGATAACACGGTCCTCGAACTCCGGATTGCCTGCGGCGGCTTGATCGATCACGAACTGGGGATCGGCATCAATCAGGTTCTCATGATTGATTTCCCAGTAGTCCAGACTGAAGGACAACCATTCCAGCGGCTGATAGACCGCCCCGATCACAAAGGAGTCGGATTCCTCCGGTTCCAGGTCCGGGTTACCTTCGAAGCGCACGATACGCTCAATGGGCCCTTCATCGGGGTTCAAGGGGTCATTCAGGATCGGTGACTGCTCGGTGGGCAACAGGCCGATCTCGGCAATGCTCGGCGCACGGAAGCCCTCGGACCAGGAGGCCCGGAACATCAACTCTTCCATGGGCTGATAGGACAAGCCGATACGCGGATTGGTGGTCCCGCCAAAGTCGCTATAGTCGTCATGACGCAGAGCGAACTGGGCCGAGAAGTCATCATGCAGTGGCAGGTAGAACTCCGTGTACAGGGAGTTGATGCTGCGGCTGCCGCTGGCATTGGTGGCCTCGGTGCCGACAATCTGCCCACGCAGGAACTGCTCATCCGGGGTATCGCGAATGCGCTCCTCGCGGAGCTGGGCACCCACCGCCATGCCTGCCTGACCTCCAGGCAACATGCCGATATCACCGTCGGCATTGAACTCCATCGCCTGCAGGGAGGACACCGCCGTGCGGTTCACGGTTGTTTCAACCGCGTCAATGGCTTCCGGTGAATTGGACTCGCCGGCCGGCAGGAAGGGGTTGTAGATCTCATCGTCAATGGCCTGCTGAGAGCGATCCAGGTTGATGAAACCACTGACACCGCGCTGCCAGGCACTGTGGCGCTGCAGGATGAGGCTGGCGTCATAATCCCAGTTGCCGGCCAGGGGCCCGGATGCCCCGGTCACCAGGCGCAGATTGGTGTGCTGATTATCCTGTACCCGCGGGCCGGCATCGGTATAACGATAACGAACAATCAGGTCCTCACCGAAAGGATTGTTGGCATTATCCTCCGACATGGTGAGGTCACCCACGGTGGGTGTTGCCGCACCGGTGATCTCGCTACGTCGCTGATTGAAGAACATCTCGTTGTAGAGAAGATGGCCGCCGCCAAGACTGTAGTCGGACAGGACAAAGGCGGAAGCGCTTTGCTCGTCCGGGCGGTTCATCATGTCCGGGGCGAAATCAAAGACACAGAGGGTACCGCCGGTGTTCGGCTCGGGCTCGATGCGATCAGCCGGACAGGCGGGGTCATGCTCCCAGACTTCGCTTTCCGTGAGGAAATAGGAACCCGGATTGGAGCCCAGGCCACTGCGGAAATCGAAACCGCCCATATCCAGCTTATTGGCGCTTTCGGAGAAGGAACGGTCCTTCATGAAGAGCACATCCCGGTCTGAAAACTCGAAACCGGCAAGGATACTGCCCCGCTCACCCTGTGCGCCCCAGTTGGCATAGAGGCGGTATTCCTGGGCATCGCCCTGGCTGGAAATCCCGTAATCGGCACCCACGGTGACGCCGTCCTCGGGGGCGCGGGTAATGATATTGACCACGCCGGCGATGGCATCGGTGCCGTACACGGCGGATGCACCATCCTTGAGGATCTCCACCCTTTCGATGGCGCTCACCGGAATGCTGTTAAGGTCGGCGAAGTTGACAGTGATGTCCATGGCCATGGGCGAATTGGCCAGACGTCTGCCGTTAAGCAGCACCAATGTGGCGTTGGCCGGCAACTCTCGGAGGCCGATACCGGCTGTACCGGGCGAGGTTCCATCGGCTTCGTTCCCTGCTTCGGTAAAAGAACCGGAGCCGGCTGAGGGAATACGGGTCAGCAGGTCAAAAGCGGAACTGATCCCGGCGGTCTCCAATTCCTCGCGCTCGATAATACTGGTGGGCGAAACGGTTTCCACATCCACTCGCTGCATGCGGGTGCCGGTCACGGTGACACGATCCAGGGCGCGGGCCGCAGCCTCGTCATCCTCCTGGGCGTGAACCGTACTCAGACCGGACAGGGCCATTGTGGAAATGGCCAATACGACTCCCCTGCGTATGGCATTGCTGTTCACGATGGTTCTCCTTTACGTGATTTCGACAGACAAACGAGGGCCTACTCAGCCGGGCCGCAGCCCGGCAAGCATGTTGTATAGATCAAACATGTCGACCCCCTTGGCTATCCTGGCGATTGATACCCCAATCATTTAGGGCGCTGGAACACCATGCAGGGAAAAAAATTGTGTTGCAACATTGACACACCCCGTGTTATGTCAAAAAAACAAAACCGCTGCGAACGGGAGCGGAAGGAAGGATGCGATGCGCTGAGCTGCGCTCAGGCGTGGGCGGTGGCGTCGATGTAGTTCAGCTTGTGGTGTCGGTGAAGTCGGTAGAAGCGACGGAGTTCACGGTTGAGGGGCGCGGCCACCCGATGGCGCATGCGATCCATCAGGCGCCGGCAATAGCGACCGGCGTAGCAACTGGCACGCTGGTAACGCTGCCCTTCCGCATGACTTAATCGGCTGTCGAACCGCGGGCGGTGAAACAGGGCATGATGGATCTGGCGCCCCGGTGTGTGTCCCTGCTGTCGTGCCAGCAGGAGATTGGCAAGCATGAACTTGTCCACTTCCGCCTGCAGCTCCATCTCCAGACGGCTAATGGGGCGGTCATAACGTGCGTTGTGCCCCAGATAAAGAAAATGGCTGACCCCTTCCAGGGCCATCCAGAAATCTTCCAGGTTGTGACTGTGCAGTGATTGCTCCGGTGGCGAGGCATCAAGGCGTGCCAACAGTTCCCGATCAAGAAACAGGGAAACATTGAGTTCGCCGTCTATTTCCTTGATCAGCAGTTTCTCGCCGGTGGGTCGGTGTGCCCTGCCCTCGATCAACTGCACGAAGCGCTCATCGGTCAGCAGAAAGTCACTGACATCCCAGCCGGCCTCCACTTCGTAAAGTCGCTCCAGCATGCGTTGCCAGGCTGTCAGGCGCTGGCCTGTCCGTTCACTGGCCTGCTGGTTCATGGCTTGCCACCCCTAGTGCTTGCTACGGCTGATGGCGGCTTCGTCCGGGACGATGCCCATCGCTTCCAGCTTGCGTCGAGCGCGGGGGCTGCCGGTTTTCATCCAGGTCTCGTAGAGACGCAGTACGCTCTGGTCCCCATTGCCGTGGGCCCTGTGCCCTACTTCGGCCAGAACGTCCATGAAGGCGGTGAATTTTTCCGCCAGCTCCCGAAAGACCTCATTCAGGGCCAGATGCTCGAAGCTGCGCGGGGGTGAGGCGGCGAGACTGTTATAGGCGGCACCCCCCATGCCGGCGTAATAATCCACGTCCACGCTCTTGCGGCTGAGGCTCTCGGCGAAATACCCGGCCACAAACAATGCGATGTCACCCAGACGCTGGAGATGATGACGACGCAGTTCCGGGCGTTCGGATTCCATGGCGTCCTTGTAGATGAAGGCCAGGGGTTTCAGATGGCGGCCTTCCTCGGTCATTTCATAAAGATTATCGGAGCGGCTGTATTGCAGCAGCAGGTCCCCGAGGTAATGGGTCGTGCTTTCGGTGGCATCCACCTCGTTTCGATGCATGGCTTCGCTCACCGAGCCCTGAAACCACTCGCGAAGATCATTCACTGCCATCAGATCCGCCTGCCGACTCATGACTTACCTCCATCCTGCTACGACGGCTGCCAGGTAACTGGCCTGCAAGTCATTTAACGGCCGTGCATTGGGACTCTTCAACTGCTGCCCGGCCATTCCCCGACAAAAGCCTTTGCAAGACCGAAGAATGCTGGTATTAATGGATGCTTCAGCTCCTGACCGGCGTCTTGCCGCCACTACGCTCCCTTCCCAGCCGAACCTTTCCCTGCATTCAAGCACTTGCGGAACCGCGCCTGATCCGGGGTGCTCACACTGTCAGCAGAGCCGATCGCCGGCTGCCAGACATCCGTCGGCCCGACTCAACCGCTGGTCGTTTTCGCAGAATCCGTGCCGATTCCGTCCTGATGGCGACCAAAGGGGGCTGAAACGCAGCCGTCAGCCGTGAAATGACAGTCCGAATCCCGTATAATGGGCGGCTTTCAGGCGCCCCGCCCCGACTCTCGGCGCCAGGCATTGCCCCGCCCTGCAAACGGCGGGTTCCGACATCCATCCAGAACTCCAAATACACCGGGAGGCCCCATGACTGACAGTTTCAAGGCCCGCTCGACCCTGAAGGTCGGCGACAAGGACTACGAGATCTATCGGCTCGACGCGCTGGCTGACAAGCATGACATTTCGCGTCTGCCCTTCTCCCTGAAGGTCCTCCTGGAAAACCAGCTTCGCCATGAAGACGGCGAATCGGTCACCAAGAAGGATATCGAGGCGATCGCCAACTGGGACCCGAAGGCCAAGCCCAGCGACGAGATTGCCTTCACCCCGGCGCGGGTGATCCTGCAGGACTTCACCGGCGTGCCGGCGGTGGTGGATCTGGCCGCCATGCGCGATGCGGTGAAAAAGATGGGCGGCGATGCCGGCAGCATTAATCCTCTCTCCCCCGCCGAGCTGGTGATTGACCACTCCGTGCAGGTGGACAACTACGGCACCGCCCAATCCCTGGCCCAGAACAATGAAATCGAATTCGAGCGCAACAAGGAACGCTATGCCTTCCTGCGCTGGGGTCAGCAGTCCCTGGACAACTTCAAAGTGGTGCCGCCCAACACCGGGATTGTTCACCAGGTGAACATCGAGCACCTGGCCCGGGTGGTCTTCGGCAAGAAAAATGATGGCGTCCTGCAGGCCTACCCGGACACCCTGGTGGGCACCGACTCACACACCACCATGGTCAATGGCCTGGGCGTGCTCGGCTGGGGCGTGGGTGGTATCGAGGCCGAGGCCGCCATGCTGGGCCAGCCTGTGACCATGCTCGTGCCGCAGGTGATCGGCTTCAAGCTCAAAGGCAAGTTGCCGGAAGGCGCCACCGCCACGGACCTGGTACTCACCGTCACCGAGATGCTGCGCAAGAAGGGCGTGGTGGGCAAGTTCGTGGAGTTCTTCGGCGATGGCCTGTCCAATATGCCCCTGGCCGACCGGGCCACACTGGGCAATATGTCGCCGGAGTTCGGTTCCACCGCCGCCATGTTCCCGGTGGACAAGGAAACCATCCGTTACCTGGAACTCACCGGCCGCTCCGAAGAGCAGATCGAGCTGGTGAAAAAGTATGCCAAGGAACAGGGCATGTGGCGGGAAGACGGCGATGCCGATCCCGAATACACCGATGTGATCGAACTGGACATGAGCACGGTGGAGCCCTCCATCGCCGGTCCCAAACGCCCGCAGGACCGCATCGCGGTCAAGTCCGCCAAGCAGGCCTTCCACAAGCATCTGGAGCCCCTGCTGGAAGAGCGTGAGCAGAAGTCCAACGGCGAGGCGGCCTTTGAAGGTGAAGGCGGCTCCACCGGCGTTGGCAGCCCCAGCACCGATAAGAATGGTGTGGGCGAAGTGGAAATGGACGGCCAGAAATTCACCATCAAGGATGGTGATGTGCTGATCGCCGCCATCACCTCCTGCACTAACACCTCCAACCCGGCAGTGATGATCGGGGCCGGGCTTTTGGCCCGCAAGGCCCGCGAGCGCGGCATCAACGTCAAGCCCTGGGTGAAGACCAGTCTGGCCCCCGGCTCCAAGGTGGTCACCGACTACCTCAAGAAGACCGACCTGCTGAAAGACCTGGAAGCCCTGAACTTCCACCTGGTGGGGTATGGCTGCACCACCTGCATCGGCAACTCCGGCCCGCTGCGTCCGGAGATCTCCAAGGCCGTGCATGACAATGACCTGGTGGCCACCTCCGTGCTGTCCGGCAACCGGAACTTTGAAGGCCGGATTCATCCGGCCATCAAGATGAACTTCCTGGCCTCGCCGCCCCTGGTGGTGGCCTATGCCATCGCCGGTACCCTGGACATTGATCTGATGAACGATCCGCTGGCCGAGGACAAGGACGGCAAGCCGGTCTACTTCAAGGATCTGTGGCCGGATTCCGGCGAGATCCAGGAGCTGGTGACCAGCACTATCAACTCCGGCATGTTCCATTCCAGTTATTCCGGCGTGTTTGCCGGCGACGAGAACTGGAACAGCCTGGATGTGCCCGAGGGTGATCTCTTCGATTGGGATGATGATTCCACCTACGTGAAAAACCCGCCCTACTTCGAGGGCATGGGCATGGAGCCCGGCAAGGTGGAAGACATCAAGGGTGCCCGCTGCCTGGCCCTGCTGGGTGACTCGGTCACCACCGACCACATCTCTCCCGCCGGTGCCATTCCCAAGAAGAGCCCGGCCGGCGAGTACCTGATAAGCAAGGGTGTGGAACCGGCGCAGTTCAACTCCTTCGGTTCCCGTCGTGGCAATCACGAAGTCATGATGCGCGGCACCTTCGGCAACGTCCGCCTGCGTAACCTGCTAGCCCCCGGTACCGAGGGCGGCTGGACCCGTTACCAGCCGGAGGACGAAGAGATGAGCATCTATGATGCCTCCATGAAGTATCAGGAGAACGATGTGCCGCTGGTGGTCATCGCCGGCAAGGAATACGGCACCGGTTCTTCCCGTGACTGGGCCGCCAAGGGCACCCGTCTGCTGGGCGTGAAGGCCGTGATCACCGAGAGCTATGAGCGTATCCACCGCTCCAACCTGATCGGCATGGGCGTGCTGCCCCTGCAGTTCAAGGACGGTGACAGCGCCGAGAAACTGGGCCTGACCGGCAAGGAAACCTTCGACATCACCGACCTTGACGGCGGCGATGCCAGCGAAGTCACGGTCACGGCCAAGGCCGAGGACGGCAAGGAGATCACCTTCCAGGCCGTTGTCCGCCTGGATACGCCCAAGGAGCGTGACTACTTCCAGCACGGCGGCATTCTGCACTACGTGCTGCGGCAGTTGATCGCCCGCAAGGAAGCCGTCACTGCCTGATCTTTGCGGTGAATACCGGAAAGGAAAAAGCCCCGCTTCGGCGGGGCTTTTTTCGGGCCGATATGACAGACCTGTGGGAGCGGCTTTGGCCGCGATGGGAGGCTGATCGAGACCATAATCGCCGCTAAAGCCGCTCCTACGGGAATTGGGAGAAGCAAGCGATGGAAAAGCTGACAGAGCAACTTCGGCAAGCGCGGCGTGTGGTCGTGCTGACCGGTTCGGGTATCTCGGCCGACAGTGGCGTGCCCACCTTTCGCGATCCCCAGGAAGGGCTGTGGGCGAAGTTCCAGCCCCAGGACCTGGCCACACCGGAAGCCTTTCGCCATGACCCCGACTTTGTCTGGCAGTGGTATCAATGGCGACGCAAGCGCGTGTTGTCAGTGGAACCCAATGCCGGACATGAAGCACTGGCCACGCTGGCGGAGAAGCACCCGGCCCTGACCCTGGTGACCCAGAATGTGGATGGACTGCATCAGCGGGCCGGACACCGCGATGTGATCGAGTTCCACGGCAATATTCACCGCAATCACTGTCTCGACAATGGCCATGAAGTGAGGGTGGAGGGCCATCCGGACAAGCCGCCCCGCTGCCGGCTCTGCGAGAGTCTGGCGAGACCGAGCGTGGTCTGGTTCGGGGAAGCAATCCCGGAGCGGGCGCTGGAACGTTCAGTGGCGGCGGCTCAGCAGGCCGAGCTGTTCATTGCCATTGGTACCTCGGCCACGGTCTATCCGGCGGCGGGCCTGGCCGACCTGGCACGGGAAAACGGCGCCACCATCGCCGAGATCAACCCGGAGGCAACGCAAATGAGCGCGGTGGACATCACCATCCGCGCCCGGGCCGCCGAGGCCCTCCCTGCCCTGCTTGCCGGGTGGGATTAAACCCCGGGTGTGAATCCCCCTTCTTCTGTGGAAGCGCTTCCAGAGGCTTCATTCGCCCCGGGCGACAGGTCGACTCGGGTCTCGAATCCACTCACTCCAGGAGCCGACATACAGGGCCGAGCCCTTCAGGCCGGCGTATTCCATGGCAAAGAGGTTGTGACAGGCCGATACGCCCGAGCCACACATATGAACGGCCTGCCCTGCCTCGTGGGGCGGCAGCGCGGCAACAAAACGCTCGCGCAGAGTCTCGACAGGCTTCCAGCGACCCTGCTCGTCCAGGTTGTCGGCAAAGGGCAGATTGACGGCGCCGGGGATATGACCGGCGACGGCGTCGATCGGCTCTTCCTCGCCCCTGAAACGAACCGGGCCACGGGCATCTATCAGCCGCAGGCGATCTTGCTCCAGACCCTGCTGCAGCTCGTCGGCATTCACTACCGGCATCTGATTGGGGGTACCGGTGTAATCACTGGGGTCGGTCTCGCTCTGCCCCGTTTCCAGGCGATCAATATGCTCCCGCCAGGCCGACAGACCCCCATCCAGCAAGGCCGCCTGCCCGTGGCCGAACCAGCGCAGCAACCACCAGCAACGCACGGCAAAGGCCCCGCCGCTGTCATCGTAAACCACTACCGGACGCTCGGGCGTCAGGCCGACGTCGGCCAGAAACCGGCGAAAATCCTCCGGGATGGGCAGTGGATGGCGACCCGTCTCCGCCGTCTTCGCACCACTCAGATCGCTTTCCAGGTCGGCATGACCAGCGCCCGGGATATGACCGGCCAGCCAGGCCTTGCGACCAGCGGCGTGATCCGACAGCGCCGCTTGGCAATCGATCACCAGGGGCGGACTGTCCTGCCGTAACAGGCGGTCAAGGCTGGGTGCATCAATCAGCATTGGCAGTTGCTTCATCCTGCTCTCCTGTGATTTCTTGGCCTTTTATGCTCCCGAGCACCACTGACCATCACTGATCAACTAGCGAGAACATACCATGAGGACACTCGCCAAGCGGACCTTGTTCATTACCGGCGCCAGCCGGGGCATCGGTCGGGCCATTGCCCTGCGGGCCGCCCGGGATGGGGCCAATATCGTGATCGCCGCCAAGACCGACCGCCGCCATCCCAAGCTGCCGGGCACCATCCACTCGGTGGCCGAGGAAGTGGAAGCCGCCGGTGGCCGCGCCCTGCCCCTGAAAGTGGATGTTCGGGATGAGGCGCGGGTGAAGGAAGCGGTGGATCAGGCCGTGGCGCATTTCGGTGGCCTTGACGCCCTGGTCAACAACGCCAGCGCCATCTGGCTCAAGCCCGCCGAAGACGTCCCCATGAAACGCTATGACCTGATGTTTGACGTCAATGTGCGGGGCAGCTTTCTCTGCGCCCGGACCTGCATCCCCCATCTGCGTCGGTCGGACAACCCCCATATTCTCACCCTGTCACCGCCGATCAATCTCGACCCGCGCTGGTTTCAGGATCATACCGCCTACACCGCTTCCAAATACGCCATGAGCATGATGGCGGTGGGCCTGGCCGCGGAGCTGAAGGAAGACGGCATCGCCAGCAATGCCCTGTGGCCCAGGACGGTCATCAACACCGCCGCCCTGGCCATGCTGGGCGGCCTGATCAAGCCGGAACAGACACGCCAACCCGAGATCATGGCCGACGCCGCCCATGCGGTGTTGACGGCCCCGGCGAGCCAACGCAGCGGCGCATGCCTGATCGACGAGGAGGTCCTGAAGGAAGCCGGGGTGAGGGATTTCAACCACTACGCGGTGGATGCCAGCGAACCCCTGACACCGGATTTGTTTCTTTGAGTGAGGGGGCAGGAGTGAGGGGTGCCCCCTCAGCACTCAGAACTCAGCACTCAGAACTCACCACCCAACCCACCCCGGCACCCCGCCCGAGCCGTGGCTCAGCTCGGCATCCAGGGCCCTCCAGTCCGGCTCGTGCCGGGACAGGAGTGCCTGGAACTTCGGGCCGTGGTTCATGTGGCGGGTATGGCAGAGCTCGTGGAGGATGAGATAGTCGACGACGGCCGGACGGTGAAAGAGCAAACGAAAGTTGAGGCTGATGGTGCCACGGGCCGAGCAGCTACCCCAGCGCGTCCGCTGGTCCCGGACCTGAACGCGCTTGAAGTCGGTCAATCCGCTTCGTGCCGCCACCCGCCGGGTCCAGACCGGCAATTGGCTGCGGGCCTGGGCCATCAGCCAGGGTTTGAGCTGGCCTGCGGCATTGGCGGCGGTGGGCTCACCCGGCACGTGCAATTCATCACCACGGTCACGAAAGTCAGACTGGCCATAGACCAGCCGCCAGGCGCGCCAGATCGCAGGCAGAATCAGATCTTCAGGGGCCGCGGACTCGAAAGCCTCGGGGACCTGCCGCTTCAGGCGGGCCCAGCTTTTCTCCATCCACTCCCGGCGACTGTCGAGGAAAGCCTGCGCCTGCGCCGTGCTGGCCCGTTTTGGGACAACCAGCTCTATGCCCCGCCAGGGGCACAGAGCCAGTTTGATCCGCTTGGCCCGCGGGCTGCGACGCCACTTGACTGCTGGCAGGGCCGACGCCATCAGCGTCGGGGTTCATCGCCGGTAAACATCTCGGGCTCGCCGCCGACTATCTCGCCCACCGTCGCCGACTCATGCAGATAAAGATCCACGCGTCGATCGAGTTGCACCTTGCCCTCCACCACCGCGTCACGCCCGATGACCACCCGCACCCGACGGTCATGATCCCCACGGCGCACCGGGCGCACATGAAGGTCACCAGAGATGCGCGCCCCATTGATCACTCGCACATCGCCGGTATTGGTGGCCAATGTTCCCTCGATATGCGCACCATCGATAGTGATCGCGCCATTGACATTGGAGACAGAGCCGGCCACATGGCTGCCGGACTTCAAGCCAATGGCACCATTCACGGCCTTGATCTCCTCCAGAACGCGGACATTGCTGCCCAGACGGATATTGCCGTTCACCGTGACCAGCTTGCCCACTTCGGCGCCATCGCCGACCCGAATACTGCCATTCACCGTCTCGGCTTCACGAATTCGGCTGTCACTGCCTACCTGAATACCGCCATTGACCGTTGAGAGACTGCCATCGACACGCGCCCGCTCACCGATGGTGACGGTGCCGTTGACGGTGCTGAGATTGCCGCTGTGTTCGGCATCGTCCGCCACCGACAGGGACTGGTTGACGCTATCCACACAGGCCATCGAAAAGAGCAGAATCAACAGCACCAGCTTGTTTCTCTCCATGACTGAACCCCCGATAATCCTGAAAACGGAACCCCATGGTCCCCGCAACCGTCATAGTAGCGGTTTCCGCGCCGGATACCAGATTTCAAACAGGCGTTTTTCCTCAAACCGCCCATCTGGGGTAGTCTTGGGCCCGCGACAGCCAGCGGGCATAAGCCTGCGACCCTGGTCCCAAACACCAAGGAGTCATTCATGCAATACCCGAAATTCCTCGGCCTGGCGGCAGGCATCGGCCTGGCCGCCACGCTTGGCTTTAGCCAGGCCTTGGCCAACGACAATGAAGAATGGGATGTAAACAATCCTCCCGGCCCCGCCGAGACCGTCGAGATTGACGTCAGCGAAGGCACCTGGATGAACCTGGATGTAAGCCCGGACGGCGAGACCATCGTCTTCGACATGCTGGGCGACATCTACCGCATGCCACGCAGCGGCGGTGATGCCGAAGCCCTGACTTCGGGCATGGCCTGGAACATGCAGCCGCGCTTCTCCCCCGATGGCGACTGGATTGCCTTCACCAGCGACCGCAGCGGTGGCGACAACATCTGGATCATGCGCGCCGATGGCTCGGACGCCCGCCAGATCAGCGACGAAAGCTTCCGCCTGCTGAACAACCCCACCTGGACTCCGGATGGGGAATACATCGCCGCTCGCAAGCACTTTACCGGTACCCGCTCCCTGGGGGCCGGCGAGATCTGGCTCTACCACCGCTCCGGCACCAGCGCCGGCATGCAGATGATCCAGCGCCCCAACGACCAGCAGGATCTGAATGAGCCCGCGTTCTCCCCGGATGGCCGCTATCTCTATTTCAGCCAGGACACCACTGCCGGTGACCTGTTCGAATATGACAAGGATCCCCATCCGGGCATCTATGACATTCGCCGGCTGGATCGGGAGACCGGGGAGCTGGATACCTACATCAGCGGCACCGGCGGCGCCATTCATCCCCGCCCCGCCCCGGATGGCGAATCCATTGCCTTCATCCGACGCGTCGGCACCGACACCGCGATCTTCATCAAGGACATCCGCTCCGGCAAGGAACGCAAGCTGGTGGATAACCTTGAGCGGGACATGCAGGAAATCTGGGCCATCCATGGTGTGTACGCCAACATGGCCTGGTCGCCGGATGGCGGCTCCATCGTCTACTGGGCCGGCGGCAAGATCCATGAAGTGGATGTGGACAGCGGCGAGGTGGATGAAATCGCCTTCCGTGTCCAGGATGAACGGGAAATCCGCACCGCCCAGCGCCCGCCCATTGATCCGGCCCCCGATGAGGTTGAAGCACGGATGTTGCGCTGGGTAACCGTTTCGCCCAATGGCGATCAGGTGGTCTATGAATCCCGTGGCCATCTCTACACCCGCAGTCTGCCGGACGGCGAACCCCAGCGCCTGACGCGGCAGAATGACCACTTCGAGTTCTACCCCACTTTCTCCCGCGATGGCCGGCAGATCGCCTATGTGAGCTGGAACGATGAAGACCATGGTGCGGTCCGGGTGATTCGCGCCCGGGGCGGCCGCGAGGGCCGGGTGATTACTGAGGAACCCGGGCATTATGTGGAGCCCGCCTTCTCGCCGGACGGCGACACGGTGGTCTTCCGCAAGATCTCGGGCAATATGCAGCGTTCACCCTGGTGGGGGGAAACCACCGGCGTCTTCCGCGCCAGTGCCCGCGGTGGCGACATGGAGAAGATCACCGCCAATGGGCAGAGCCCGCACTTCGGGCGTGACAACGACCGGGTGTTCCTGCTCCGCTACCAGGGTTACGACACCCGCAACCTGGTCAGCGTCAACCTGGATGGGGCCGATGAACGGACCCATTTCACCACCACCTGGGCGACCAACTTCCGGGTCTCCCCGGATCAGAACTGGGTCGCTTTCCAGGAGCGCTACAACGCCTACATTGCCCCCTTTGCGGTTTCCGGGCAGACCATTCAACTGGGCCCCAACACCCGTTCCCTGCCCATTCAACGGGTATCCAAGGAGGCCGGGGATTATATTCACTGGTCCGACAGTGAAAACCTCCACTGGTCCACCGGCCCCGAGCTCTACAGCGCCGGTCTGGAGCAGATCTTCGATTTCCTCAACGGCGACCAGGATGATGTGGACATGCCCCTGGCCGAAGGCCGGGACATCGGCTACAGCAGTCCGGCCGATATCCCCGACGGCATGGTGGCCTTCGTGGGCGGCCAGGTCATCACCATGAACGATGAGCTGGAAGTCATTGAGAACGGTACCGTGCTGGTGGAAGGCAATCGCATTGTCGCGGTCGGCCCCGCCGATGAGGTGTCCGTGCCGGATGGCGCCTACGTCAAGGATGTTGAAGGCAAGACCGTGATGCCGGGTCTGATCGATGCCCACTGGCATGGCTCTCAGGGCAGCAATCAGATCATTCCGCAGGAGAACTGGGTCAATCACGCCAGCCTGACCTTCGGCGTGACCACCTATCACGATCCCTCCAACGACACCCACACGGTGTTTGCCGCTCACGAGATGGGGCGTGCGGGACAGATTACCGCGCCACGGATCTTCTCCACCGGCCGCATCCTCTACGGCGCGACCACCGACTTTACCGTGGAAGTGGACAGTCTGGATGATGCCCGCGAGCACCTGAGTCGTCTCAAGAAGGCCGGTGCCTTCAGCGTCAAGAGCTACAATCAGCCGCGACGCGATCAGCGCCAGCAGGTCATGGAAGCCGCCCGTGAGCTGGGGCTGCATGTGCACCCGGAAGGTGGCGCCCTGTTCCAGCACAACATGAACATGGTTCAGGACGGGCACACGGGCATCGAGCATTCACTCAGCGTGCCCCACACCTATGACGATGTACTGCAGTTCTGGGGGCAGACAGAGGTGGGTTACACGCCGACGCTGAGCGTGGGTTACGGTGCCTTCCGGGGTGAAAACTACTGGTATCAGCACACCAATGTCTTCGAGCATGAACGGCTGCTGAACTTCGTGCCCCGGGAGATCATTGATCCGATCGCCCGCCGCCGCGCCAAGGTGGAGGCCGAGGAATATGTGCATTTTGATATCGCCAACCATTCCCGGCAGCTCCAGGACCGGGGTGTGCTGGTGAATATCGGTGCCCACGGCCAGCGGGAAGGCCTGGCGGCCCACTGGGAAATCTGGATGTTCGCCCAGGGCGGCATGTCGCCCATGGAAGCCCTGAAGACGGCCACGGTGAATCCGGCCGCCTATCTGGGCATGGACGAACATCTGGGCAGCCTGACCGAAGGCAAGCTGGCCGACATCATCGTGCTCGACCGCAACCCGCTGGAGAACATCCGCAATACGGAGTATGTCGATTACGTCATGGTCAACGGACGTCTCTACGACGCTCACACTATGAACCAGATCGGCAATCACGCCGAGGAGCGCGGATTGTTCTGGTGGGAAAGGGATTGAGAGCTGCGAGCTTCGAGCTTCGAGCTTCGAGCTTCGAGCTTCGAGCTTCGAGCTTCGAGCTTCGAGCTTCGAGCTTCGAGCTTCGAGCTTCGAGCTTCGAGCAAAAAAACGGCGGCCTTAGGGCCGCCGTTTTTTCTTAATCAGATTTCAGTGGCAGGGGCGCCTCACTCCTAGCCCCTGACTCCTCACTCCTAGCCCCTGACTCCTCACTCCTAACCCCTGACTCCTCACCCCTCACGCTCACTCACAACAACCGAACGATGCAAACGCCAAGCAGAGCCAGGGTGCAGCCAAGGCCAACACAATAAAAACCAAACCGTGGCCAGAACCAGCCGGCTGTATAGCTGACCATGTGCCCCAGGCGGGCGGCGGGGAACAACAGGGCTGCCCAGGCGGTGACCGTGTTCTGCCAGTCCAGGGCAATTATCAGCAACAGCAGCGCGGCCCAGGCGGGGAAGTTTTCCTTGAGGTTATTGTGGGCGCGCACTGCCCGCTCACCCCAGGGCTGCAAGGGCGGCAGGCCCTCCGTTTCCCGGTTGGAGGCCAGCCAGCGCACGCCGAAGGTCTCCTTCTTGGCCACCGAGGCCGGCAGCCAGGCCAGGGCCATCAGGAGGCTGGCCAGTACCAGCCCCCAGGCCTCCAGCATCAACTCTGACTCCCGCTGTCACCGGCAGAGCCCGTCGTCGTGCTGCTGCCACCACTGCTTTTGGCAGTCTTTTTCTTGGCCGCCTTCTTGCGGGTGGTCTTCTTGCTGCCGCGACTGGCCCCGGCCTTGCCCACCGGACCACTGGGCCACTTATCGAAGGGAAACGGCAGGTCCTCGCTGTTGAAACTCAAAAAGCACAGGACCTGATACCCCCAGGTGCTCATACTCTGACCGAATGCACGCAACTGTTCGTTGGGCTGGCCGGCAAACAACTGCCACAGGAAAAGCACCAGAATGATCACACCGAATACAAAGCTGGCGACCCAGGCAAAGAACAGAAAGATCACCATGTAGAGCAAGCGCAGCCAGGTGGCCCGCGACTTGACGTGTTCCCTTATGTCCTCGCTATCGAAATCATCCGCTTTCATGGGACCTCCAGAATGGTTATCGGGGGGTGCTTTTGCGCGAAGCCTAGCACACCCTTACTATGGAAGGATTACACGGAAAATTCCACATGTTTAATCTGATCAGAAACTGGCGTGAAAAACGCCGACTTCAAGCCCTCCCCGTTACGCCGGCCCAGTGGGAATCGGCGACTGCCGACTGGCATGTGATGCGGCGTTACCAGGGAGAGGCCCGCGAAAGGCTCCGGGAACTGAGTCTGCGATTCCTGCTGCGCAAACGCTTTGAAGCCGGCGGTGGCCTGATGGTTACCGATGCCATGCAACTGCGCATTGCCACCATGGCCGCCGTGCCCATTCTGGAGCTTGGCCTGGACTGGTATGACGGCTGGTACTCCATCATTCTCTACCCGGCCGAGTTTGTTCCCACCCAGGAATATGAGGATGATTTCGGCGTTGTTCATCGCGACCGCCACCCCCTGAGCGGCGAAGCCTGGCTCCAGGGCCCGGTCATCCTGTCCTGGAACGATGTCATGGCCGCCGACCCGGACGCCGCCTACAACGTGGTCATTCACGAGCTGGCCCACAAGCTGGACATGCTCAGTGACGGTCCCAACGGCTCCCCGCCCCTGCATCGGGGCATGGACCCGGAGGCCTGGACCCGGGCCTTTACCGACGCCTGGGAGGATCTGGAGGCCCGAGTGGAGGAGGAAGCGCCCCTGCCCCTGGATCCCTACGCCCTGGGGAACCCCGGCGAATTCTTCTCCGTGGCCAGCGAGACCTTCTTCGAGTCGCCCCGCCGAATCCGGGATGCCTGGCCGGACCTTTACGAACAGCTACGCCTGTTTTACCGCCAGGACCCGGCCGCCGCTTGAGAAGCGGGCCCATCTTGCGCAGAATTGCGCCTCCATCGGAGATCCATCTGATTACCGCAGCGACGAGGAGCCTGCATGACCGCCCTGGAGAAATCCCCCGCCCCCCTCATCGATATTGGCGCCAATCTGAGCCACGACAGCTTCGATCATGACCGGGATGCGGTCATCCAGGCCGCCGACGAAGCCGGTGTCAGCCGCATGATCCTCACCGGGGCCAGCGTCAAGGGCAGCCGTCAGGCCCTGGCCCTGGCTGAACAATGGCCCGATCGCTTCTGGAGCACCGCCGGTGTGCATCCCCATATGGCCAAGCATTATGTGGATGAAACCAACGGCATTCTGCGCGGCTTCCTGGCCTCGGAGAAATGCGTGGCCGTGGGTGAATGCGGCCTGGACTACTTCCGGAACTTCTCCGAACCGGCAGACCAGCAACAGGCCTTCCGGGCCCAGCTGGAGATTGCCTGCGAGATTGGCTATCCGGTCTTTCTGCACCAGCGCGATGCCCATGAGGATTTTCTTGCCATCCTCGACGAATACCTGCCGCGGCTGTCGAGCGCCGTGGTGCACTGCTTCACCGGCAGCGGCGAGGAATTGGCGCACTACCTGGAACGGGACCTGTATGTGGGGATCACCGGTTGGATCTGCGATGAGCGCCGCGGGACGCACCTGCGCGACATCGTCCACCAGATCCCGGATGATCGCATCATGATCGAAACCGACGCGCCCTATCTGCTGCCACGGGATCTGAAACCCAAGCCTTCGACCCGGCGCAATGAGCCCAAATGGCTGCCCCATGTGCTGGCTCGCGTGGCAGAATGCCGCAACGTGGACCCCGAAACCCTGGCACGCCAGACGACGGCGAATGCCGAGCGCTTCTTTCGGCTGGCCTGAGCTTCGGGTGAGGGGTGAGGGGTGAGGGGTGAGGAGCCGTACTCCCCTAACTCCTGACCCCTCACCCCTAACCGTATGACCGTATCACCGTCAAAATACAGAGAGCGCGAATATGGATAGCAAGGCCCTGCAGCAGTTTGTGAACGGCAAGTGGGATGAGGAGATCATTCCGGAGCTTGAGGAGTACATCAAGATTCCGGCCAAGTCTCCCGACTTTGACGCCGACTGGGAGAAGCACGGCTACATCGATGAAGCGGTGAAGCATGCCGAGGCCTGGTGCCGAAAGCAGCCGGTGGACGGCATGTCGGTGGAGGTGGTCAAACTCGAGGGCCGCACGCCCCTGCTGTTCATCGAGATCGAGGGCCAGAAACCCGGCACCGTGGTGCTCTACGGGCATCTGGACAAGCAACCGGAATTCACCGGCTGGGAGCCGACGCTGGGCCCCTGGAAGCCGGTGATTCGCGACGGCAAGCTCTACGGCCGGGGTGGCGCCGACGACGGCTATGCGGTCTACGGCTCACTGACCGCTATTGCCGCCCTGCAGAAACAGGGCATTCCCCACGCCCGCTGCGTGCTGCTGATCGAGACCTGCGAGGAGTCCGGCAGCTATGACCTGCCCCCCTATATCGATCACCTGAAGGATCGGATCGGCAATCCGGACATGGTGGTCTGCCTGGACGCCGAGTGTGGCAACTACGAACAGCTCTGGACCACCACCTCCCTGCGCGGGAACCTGGTCGGCACCCTGCGGGTGGATGTGCTTGAGGAAGGCGTACACTCGGGTAGTGCCAGCGGCATCGTGCCCTCCAGCTTCCGGGTCCTGCGTGAAGTGCTCGACCGGGTTGAAGACCCGGCTACCGGCGAGATGCGGCTGGAGGAGCTCAAGGTGGAGGTCCCGGCGGAGCGCCTGGACCAGGCCCAGGCCGCCGCGGACGTGCTGGGCGAGTCCATCGCAAGGAAATATCCCTTTTCTTCCAAAGAGATGGAGCCAGTTTCTGATAAGCCACTTGAACTGCTGCTGAATAATTCCTGGCGGCCTACCCTGTCGGTCACCGGGGTCGACGGCATCCCGGATTTCGCCAATGCCGGCAATGTGCTGCGACCCTACACGGCGGTCAAGCTGAGCTTCCGCCTGCCGCCCACCTGTGACGCCCAAAAGGCCGGCGAAGCGGTCAAGAAGGCCGTGGAGACCGACCCGCCCTACGGCGCTAAGGTGGAATTCAGCATCGATTCACCCCAGAACGGCTGGAACGCCCCGGCCATCGCCGACTGGCTGGACGAGGCCATGCAGGCCGCCTCCAACCGCCATTTCGGCAAGGACGCCATGTACATGGGCATGGGTGGCAGCATTCCCTTCATGGGCCTGCTGGCCGAGAAATTCCCCGAATCCCAGTTCCTGGTCACCGGCGTCCTCGGCCCCAAGTCCAATGCCCACGGCCCCAACGAGTTCCTGCACATCGACACCGGCAAGAAACTCACCGCCTGCGTGGCGGAGGTCCTCGCCGCGCATGCGGCGAGGGGGTGAGGGGGTGAGTGGTGAGGGGTCAGGGGTTAGGAGAATCGCATCCTCACCCCTGACGCCTCACCGCCGCTCGGCATGCCCGGCGATCTTGCCCCAGGTGGCGCGCCAGCCGTCGGGGATGTCGCCACTGACCGGCTCCAGCCGCTCGGCCAGGTCTTCCGGGAGCACGGTTCGGGTCGGGCGACCCTTGGGGAAGCTGACATCCCCGATCAGCAGAACATAGGCTTCCACCCGGATGCCGCCGGCAAAATGCGACAGTGCCGCCACCCTTTCCTCCAGGGGCCCGAGAGGATTACGAAAGCCGTGCCGACGACCATTGTCGAGCATGACCCACTCGCCCATCTTCTCCGAGCCGAAGACCGCACCCCGGAGACGTTTGATTTCCAGTGCCACCAGGCCACGACGGGTCATGAGGACCAGATCAATATGCACCTGGCCGTCGAGGCCATCGGGAATGACCACGTCCCGTGCCTGGTCCCAGACCCGCCCCTTGAGCACGCGGCCCAGGTCGCCCCGACGGCGTCTCCAGATCCAGTAGCCCAGGGCAGACAGGATGACAAGCAGGCCGAAGCCGGCCGCGGCCAACAAGATGATGTCTTCGCTATGCATGGTCTTCTTTATCAGTCAGAGAGTGGCGCCGATCGTTTGCGGCGGCTGCGGATTGTATCAGCCATCAGTAATATGAGGGCAGCCCAGATCAGTCCGAAAGTGATCCCGTGGGCCGCCGTGAACAATTCCCCGAACACGAAAACGGCCAGGCACAGGGTGACGGTGGGCGCGATGTACTGGAAAAAGCCCAGTGCCGACAGCGGCAAACGGCGCGCGGCATTGGCGAACCAGATCAGGGGCAAGGTGGTGATCACGCCAGCCGCCACCAGCAACAGGTCGGTGCGCCAATCCACCTGCAGGAAGCGCAACTCGCCCGCCTGCCAGGCCCACAAGGCCAGCAACAGAACCGCCGGCAACAGCAGCAGGGTCTCGACCAGCAGGCCGCTGGCCGCCCGCACTTCCACCCGCTTTCTCACCAGGCCATAGAAGCCAAAACTCAGGGCCAGGGCAAAACTGGCCCAGGGCATGACCCCCTGGGCGAGGACCAGATTCAGTGTCCCGGCCGCCGCCATGAGCACGGCCAGCCACTGCACCGGCCGCAGCCGCTCGCCCAGAAAGACCAGGCCGAGCAGCACGTTGACCAGCGGGTTGATGTAGTAGCCCAGACTCGCCTCCATGACCCGGTCGGCGTGCACGGTCCAGATGAACACGCCCCAGTTGAAACCGATGATGGCGCCGCTCAGCAGCAGCCAGGGCAGGACATCCCGCCGCCACAGCCCGGCCAGCCCCCGACGCAAACCACCCCACCAGGCGATCAGGAGAAAAAGGAAGACCACGGACCAGGCAATCCGGTGCCCCAAAACCTCCAGAGCCGGCACATGCTGGACGGCCTTGAAGTAGATGGGCGTCAGGCCATAGAAGATGAATGTGGCGGTGGCGAAGATCACCCCCGCCTTTTCTTCACTGGATCGGAACATCCGCGCGTCTCTAGGTCATTGCCTGGGTTGATGGGCGGGGCATGATAGCACTCCGGCCGCCCGGAAGAAGGCCAGTGGCTTGCCCGTCAATTCAATTCGGACTAAAATAGTCCACATTCTCCGGAGGCAGTCCAGATGCTCAAGCTCAGCCGCCTGACAGACTACGCCACACTGGTGCTGGCCCACCTGGCCCGGCACGGTGAAAGCCGCCATTCCGCCGCGGAAGTGGCCGAGCAAACCGGTCTGGCCGGCCCCACCGTCAGCAAGGTGCTCAAGGCCCTGGCCCGGGAGGGTCTGGTGAGCAGCACCCGCGGCGCCGCCGGCGGCTATGCCCTGGCCCGGCCGGCACGGGAAATCAGCGCCGCCAACATCATTGACGCCATCGAGGGACCGGTGGCGGTGACCGAGTGCAGCCACGAGGACGGCGATTGCAGCCTGGAATCCATCTGCGGTGTCGGCCAGGGCTGGCAGAAGATCAATTCGGTGATCCGCCGGACATTGGAAGGCATCACCCTGGAGGAATTGCTCACACCCGAAATTCCGCTGCAGTGGTTTCCGAGACCGCCCGGCAGCAAAGCAGGCGAAACGGATGCTAAGACCGGCGCCTGATCAGATCCGGATAATTTTTTACATTGGTTCCCCGACGGGAGGCTAATCATGGCCACCAATCAGAAGGAAATGGACGAACTCGTCAGCCGCGAATACAAACACGGCTGGGTTACCGACATCGAGCAGGACACCCTGCCCCCCGGTCTGGACGAGGACGTCATTCGTCATATCTCCGCCAAGAAGGAGGAGCCCGAGTGGCTGCTGGAATGGCGGCTCAAGGCTTACCGTGCCTGGACGGAGATGAAGCACCCGAGCTGGGCCAAGGTCAAGCATCCGCCCATTGATTATCAGTCCATCTCCTATTACTCCGCGCCCAAGAGCAAGGAGCAGATCGAGGCCGAGGCCCCCAAGAGCCTGGACGAGGTGGACCCCAAGCTGCTCGAGACCTACGAGAAGCTCGGCATCCCCCTACACGAGCAGGAGCAACTGGCCGGGGTTGCCGTGGACGCCGTGTTTGACTCGGTGTCGGTGGCCACCACTTTCAAGGAAAAGCTCCATGAGGCCGGGGTGATTTTCTGCTCCTTCTCGGAAGCGGTGCAAAAATACCCCGAGCTGGTACAGAAGTATCTGGGAACCGTCGTTCCCCTGAAGGACAACTTCTTTGCCGCGCTCAACTCGGCGGTATTCACCGATGGCTCCTTCGTCTTCGTGCCCAAGGGTGTGAAGTGCCCCATGGAGCTGTCCACCTACTTCCGCATCAATGCCTCCAACACCGGGCAGTTCGAGCGCACCCTGATCGTGGCGGAAGAAGGTGCCAGTGTTTCCTATCTGGAAGGCTGCACCGCGCCGCAGCGCGACGAGAATCAACTGCACGCGGCCGTGGTGGAACTGGTGGCCCTGGATGATGCCACCATCAAATACTCCACGGTGCAGAACTGGTACCCCGGTGACGAGAATGGCGTCGGCGGCATCTACAACTTCGTCACCAAGCGTGGCGACTGTCGTGGCGACCGCTCCAAGATCACCTGGACCCAGGTGGAGACCGGTTCCGCCATTACCTGGAAGTATCCCAGCTGCATTCTGCGGGGCGACGATTCCGTGGGTGAGTTCTACTCAGTGGCGGTGACCAGCAACCACCAGCAGGCCGATACCGGGACCAAGATGATCCATATCGGCAAGAACACCCGCAGCACGATCATCTCCAAGGGCATCTCGGCCATGCAGGGCGATCAGAGCTATCGCGGCCTGGTCCGGATCACCCCCAAGGCGGATGGCGCACGCAACTACACCCAGTGCGACTCCCTGCTTATCGGCGACCGTTGTGGGGCCCATACATTCCCCTACATCGAGGCACGCAACAACAGCGCCCAGGTGGAACATGAAGCCACTACCTCGCGGGTGAGCGAGGACCAGCTTTTCTACTGCCGGCAGCGCGGCATCTCCGAAGAAGATGCGGTCAACATGATCGTCAACGGATTCTGCAAGGAAGTCTTCAAGGAGCTGCCCATGGAGTTTGCGGTGGAAGCTGAAGCACTGCTGGGCATCACTCTCGAAGGTGCGGTGGGCTGATACGCCCTGCCCCTGGCGATCACGAATTCAAAGACAGGTAACAAGACATGCTTAAGATTGAAAACCTCAAGGTCAATGTAGAAGGCAAGGAAATCCTGCGCGGGCTGAACCTGGAAGTGAAGCCCGGCGAAGTGCACGCCATCATGGGCCCCAATGGCTCCGGCAAGAGCACTCTCGCCCATATTCTCGCCGGCCGGGGCGACTACGAGGTCGTCGAGGGCAGCGCCACCTGGAACGGCAAGGATCTGCTTGAGATGGAACCCGAGGAACGGGCCCATGAAGGTGTTTTCCTGGCCTTCCAGTACCCGGTGGAAATTCCTGGCGTCAACAATGTCTACCTGCTGAAGGCTGCGCTCAACGCCATTCGCGAACATCGCGGCGAGGAGCCCATTGATTCCGCCGACTTCCTGATGCTGGTCAAGCAGAAGATGAAGCGCATGGGCATGGATGAAAGCTTCATCCGCCGCAGCGTCAATGAAGGCTTCTCCGGTGGCGAGAAGAAGCGCAATGAAATCTTCCAGATGCAGGTACTGGAACCCACGCTGGCCATTCTCGATGAAACCGACTCCGGCCTGGATATCGATGCCCTCAAGGTGGTTGCCGAGGGTATCAACCAGATGCGCGACCCTGAGCGCGCCTTCGTGATGGTCACCCACTACCAGCGACTGCTGAACTACGTGGAGCCCGACAAGGTGCATGTGCTGTCTGGTGGTCGGATTATCAAGACCGGTGACAAGAACCTGGCCCTTGAGCTTGAGCGCGACGGCTACGAAGGGGTCCAGAAGGAGGCGGCTGAAGCATGAGTGGCGAGGATACTGCACGCTACAACTTCCTGACCCAATTCGACCGGGCGGTGGACGAGCTCCCCGGACAGGGCTGGCTGTCCACCCTGCGCCGTGACGCCCTGGCCCGGTTTCGTGAACAGGGCCTGCCAACGCAGAAGGACGAAGACTGGAAGTACACCAGTCTGCGCCCCATCACCGAGGGTCGCTTCGCCCTGCCGGGCAGCACCACGGTGCCGGCTGATCGCCTGGACGAAGCCCGGGTACCGGGGCTTGATGCCGCCCGGCTGGTATTCGTCAACGGCCGTTATCAGGCCGGACTTTCCGATATCAGTGGCTTGCCCGAGGGCGTCACTGTTCGCTCCATCGCTGATGCCATGGAGCGCGAACCGGAGAATCTGCAGGCACGCCTGAGTCGACAGTCCGGTCTTGACTACACCCCCTTTACTGCCCTGAACAACGCCTTCGTGGCCGACGGGGCGCTGGTAGAGGTGGCTGCCAACGTGCAGTGCAAGACACCCATTGAATTGCTGTTCCTGTCGGTACCGGGTGATGAGGCCTTTGTCTTTCATCCCCGCGTACTGGTGCAGATGGCACAGGGCAGCGAGGCAACGGTGATCGAGCACCATGTGGGCCTGGATGAAGCGGCCAACTTCAACAACGTGGTCAGTGAAATCTCCCTGGGCGCTCAGTCCCGCCTCGAACATTATCTGCTCCAGCGCCAGTCCACGGCGGGTTATCACATTGGTGGCATCCATGTGCACCAGGCCCGTGACAGTCGCTACGTCAGCCATAACGTCAACCTGGGCGGGGCCCTGGTCCGGCATGACATCAATGCCCGACTCGCCGAGGAAGGTGCGGAGGCGGTGCTGAATGGTCTGTATCTGGTCAATGACCGCCAGCATGTGGACAACCACACCTGCGTGGACCATGCCGCCCCTCACACCATCAGTGATGAGACCTACAAAGGCGTGATGGCGGGCCGTGGCCGTGCCGTATTCAATGGCCGTGTCGTGGTCCACAAGAATGCCCAGAAGATTGATGCCGGCCAGAAGAACGACAATCTGCTGCTGAGCAAACTGGCGGAAGTGGACACCAAGCCGGAACTGGAGATCTATGCCGATGACGTGGCCTGCTCTCACGGTGCCACCATCGGGCAACTGGACCCGGATGCCCTCTTCTATCTGCGCTCGCGGGGCATCGATGCCGACAAGGCCCGTGACCTTTTGACCTTCGCCTTTGCGGAATCGGTCATTGAACGCATGGGCCTGAGCGAAATTCGGGAATGGCTTGATCACCTGGTGGTCAACCGCGTCTCCGGCGAAGGCCGGCTGGATGACCTGGAGTCCGTGGAACAATGAGTACTGCACCGGAGAAGTTGAGCGAAAGCGACAGCCCCCTGGATCTCTCTGCAATCCGGGCGGACTTTCCCATCCTGGATCAGACAGTTCAGGATAAGGCGCTCTGTTATCTGGATAATGCCGCGACGGCACAAAAGCCACGCCAGGTCATCGACGCCGTGGCCGAGTACTACCGTCGTGACAATGCCAATATCCACCGTGGTGTTCATACCCTGGCCGAGCGCGCGACTGCTGCCTATGAATCGGCACGGGAACGCATGGCGGACTTCATCAATGCCTCGGCCACCGAGGAACTGATCTTCCTGCGCGGCACCACCGAGGCAATCAATCTGGTGGCCCAAAGCTGGGCCCGCCCTCGCCTGGAACCGGGTGATGAGATTCTGGTCACGGAACTGGACCACCACTCCAACATCGTGCCCTGGCAACTGGTTTGTGAGCAGACCGGCGCCACCCTGCGCGCGGTGGAAGTCAATGAGCGCGGCGAACTGGATCTGGAGAGTTTTGAAGCCCTGATCAGCCGTCGACCGCGGCTGTTTGCGGTGGGCCATGTGTCCAATGCCCTGGGCACCATCAATCCGGTCAAGCATCTGGTTGAACGCGCTCATGCCTTCGGCGTGCCCGTACTGGTGGATGGTGCCCAGGCGACGCCGCATATGGCGGTGGATGTTCAGGCCCTGGGCTGTGACTTCTATGCGTTCTCGGGGCACAAGATGTACGGCCCCACCGGCATTGGCGCCCTCTGGTCACGCAAGGAGCTGCTTACCGAGATGCCGCCCTGGCAGGGTGGTGGCGAGATGATCAAGATGGTGAGCATTGAACGCAGCGTCTGGAACGATGTGCCGCACAAGTTTGAAGCCGGCACACCCAATATTGCCGGCGCCATTGGACTGGCCGCGGCGGCGGATTATATGGAGTCCATTGGCCTGGATGCCATTGGCGACTGGGAACACCGTCTACTGGAACATGCCACCCGCCGTCTCTCGGAAACACCGGGGGTAACACTCATCGGCACAGCCGAGCAAAAGGCTGCGGTGGTGTCCTTCGTGGTGGATGGCGTCCACCCGCACGACCTGGGCACCATTCTGGACAGTGAAGGGGTGGCCATCCGCGCCGGCCATCACTGTGCCATGCCGCTGATGGAGAAACTGGGGCTGCCAGCGACGGCCCGGGCATCCATGGCCTTCTACAACACCCTGGAAGAAATCGACACCCTCGCCGACGCCCTCGTCCGGGCGCGCGAATTGCTGGCTTGAAGGGGATAACAGCAAATGGACCTCAAAGACCTCTATCACGAAATTATCGTCGACCATAACCGGCGACCGCGCAATTTCCGCCGCATTGAGAACCCCACGCGAGTGAGCGAGGGCTACAACCCCCTGTGCGGAGACAAGCTCAAGCTTTATGTGGTCGAAAAGGATGGCGTGATCGAGGATGTTGCCTTTGAAGGTTCCGGCTGCGCCATTTCCATGGCTTCCGCCTCCCTGCTCACCGAGCGCCTCAAGGGCAAGCCGGCCGAGGAAGCAGAAACGCTGTTTGGGCAGATGCATGATCTGCTCACCGGCAAGGGTGAGGATATAGACACCGAAGCACTGGGGAAACTGGCAGCCCTTGAGGGTGTCAAAGCCTACCCCTCAAGAGTGAAATGCGCCACCTTGTGCTGGCATACCCTGCATGCGGCCTTGCAGGGTGAAGACCTGGCCACGACGGAATAAAGGAGCTCACTGCCAATGTATACCCGTGGTGATCCCATTGCCCTGACCAGAGACTGCGAAGCGGTACTCATCCCTTCCGGCAGCCGGGTCGTGATTCCGGAGAACACCGAAGTGGTCATCGCCCAGGCCCTGGGTGGCAGCTATACCGTCTATGTGTCCGGCAACATGGCCCGCATTGGGGGTCACGATGCGGATGCACTCGGCATCGAACCCGAGCAGGAGCCGGAGCTGGATGCGGATGCCAGCGAGGAAGAACTGGAAAAGTTCTGCTGGGAGCGCATGGCCACCTGCTACGACCCCGAGATCCCCATCAATATTGTGGACCTGGGTCTGGTTTATCAGTGTGACCTGACCCCCATTGGCAACAGCCGTTATCACGTCAATGTGCAAATGACCCTCACCGCCCCCGGCTGCGGCATGGGCGATGTCCTTGCCGCTGACGTGCAACAGAAGCTGGAACGCATCACCCAGATTGAAAAAGCCAATGTGGAACTGGTCTTCGACCCGCCCTGGCATCGGGACATGATGTCCGACGAGGCCAAACTGCAAACGGGAATGCTCTAGGCCCCATGCAGAATACTCAAGCCCAGCTCGCCCAACGAGGAGAGACTTGCAGCCAAGCCGCCATGCCATATCCCATACTCCAGGCTCTGGGCTTTACTCTCTCGTTCCTGCTCGCAGGCTCGGTCGTGGCATCGGAGTCAGACGAATGGCCAATCATGGTCGTCTGTGACAATGCCACCTGGCTGGAAGGGCAGCCTTTCAACGCGGACACCCAGGCTGAAGGCCATGCCGACTGGCCTGAATCCGCGGCGGAACTGGATGCCAATCGATATAGAGACCCGGCCTTTCGCTCCATTCCCCGCCCCGAGGGCTACCTGGTGATCCAGGAGTATGACGGGAGCCTGCGCGGGGAATTATTGGCCGTACAGGATCGGGTGGCGATTGATCTGCGAATCGAGGGCACGCCATCAGATGGCTTGTCCTGGGTTCGGCTGCAGGCTCGCTATGACGACGAGGAATACCTGGGCGTATTCACCGACGATGTTTACTGGCGCCCGGCCAGTAATCTGGTGGCCTCCCCGCTTGCCAATGACGCCATCTCTATCTTTCTTGACGAAGCCGGCACCCTCCACTTTCAGGGCGACGACATCAGCAACGGCCTGCGGCTCCACACCGGCCCCATTCTGGCGGGATTTGAGCAAGCCGAAATGCTCTGCTTCCAGGGGTCTGATGAGCCCGAGGGCGACGAAGACACCGATTGATCCAGCCAATAATAATGACACCATGAAAAAAGCCCGGCGGTTGCCGGGCTTTTTTCATGCCATCCGGAAACCGGCTCGCGGATCAGCCGTTAGCGGCCTTGGCAGCGTCCTCTCCCACCAGCTCGCGGTAGTCGGCGAGAGCCGCTTCCACAACCTTGTGAGCCTGGTCACGGCCATAGATGCTGTTGACAACGCAGGGAGACTTGTCCATGCCGGGCAGCCACTTGTAGGTCTCAAAGTAGTGACGCAGACGCTCGACGAAGACCTCCGGCAGTTCGGAGATATCCTCGATGCCGCCGTAGACCCGGTCGCTGGGGAGCACCGCCACGATCTTGTCGTCGGCTTCACCCTTGTCCACGGTGCACAGGCCACCCACCACCTTGGCTTCGGCCAGCACGTCAGCCTGACCGATGGGGCGTTCGCTGAAGATGACCACGTCCAGGGGATCGCCGTCCCCTTCCAGACCGTCGCCGGTCAGCGCCGCCACACGGCTGCCGCAGTAGGTGCGCGGGACCAGGCCATAGACGGCCGGCGGCAGGGAGGAAGTACGCTGCACCCGATCAACCACCAGATAACCGGTGTCCTTGTCGATCTCATACTTGATGGGATCGGCGGGCGTGATCTCGATGAAGACGTTGATGGTGCCGGGCAGATCCGGGCCTGCCTCAATCCCGTGCCAGGGATGGGCGCGGTACTGGGAGAAATCCTTGGAAGCCATTGGGTACCTCTGGACTGAAACGATGAATTGAATTGGAAACTCAGGCGTCCCGATCAGGCGGGTCGCGATGGTAGTCGCCGTCAATCACCCGGCCCCGCCGGGGCTGGGTGGCCGATTCCTCCGACCGCTGCCGGCGGCGAGCCGATGCGGCACGGCGCCGCAGCCACCACAGGCGGAGCTGGAATACCACGAAAGCGATAATCGCCAGACCCACAAAAGTGACGAAGGCCACCGCACCGACCACAAAAGCCAGGATACTCAGCAATACTGCGCCAACGGCGGCCAGCACGCTCAACAGGCGATTGCCTTGCATGGAATGCGGCATTCGGGCGACTCCCAGAATCGGTGGCGCTATTCTAACCGAGCGGGCCGCCACATGCGACCGCCCCGGCCACTGGCCGAGACGGGCGGCAATGGTTTACTGTTGAGCTTGCAGCACCCGAATCCCTAGCAATGCTAGGCTGCAAGAGGAATGGGTATGAACAAGCAGGAACGTGGTCCCGGCAGCAACGAGGCAGATGAGTTGCTGGAACGGAATCTCCAGCGCTTCGACCAGGCCCTGTCCCGCCTCGATGCCGCCCGGGACTTCGCCAAGGCCAACTATCAGACCCAGATCCTGGACCTGGCCGCCCGCATCATGAAACTGCCGGGCGGCATACCGCGGCTATACGAGCGTGCCCCGGGCTTTCAGTCGGCAGGCCTGTTCTATGGGACCGACTGGCACTACCCCGAGCGCCTGCTGCCGGAACTGGTCACCGGATCACTCGGGGGCCCCCTGCGCACCCTGGCACTGGAAGCCCTGAGCGAACTGCGCATGCTCGCCCTGGCCCGGGAAGACTGCGAGTACGAAGGCATCTCAGCGGCGTTGGCCCGCCGCTTCCTGGAGCGAGTGCTGGCCATGAATATCCGCCTGGTCTTCCCCGACCATAGCGAGGCGGCCCGGGAACAGAGCGATACCCAGCGTCATATCGCCCAGTCACTGATGGGTTTCCTTCTGGATCATCTTGGCGATGGCGGGGTTCTGCACCGCCTGGTGGATGAATCGGAGAAGATCCTGCGCCAGCGTCCCATCGATGTCTCACCGGTCTGGCGCATGCTGGAGCGCCTGGAATCGCGCCTCGACGACATGGAGGACAAGACCGACCAGCAACGGGCCGCTCGCATGGTCCGGGCCTGGCGTGGTCCCACCGAACTCAGTGCCCAGTCCCCGGAAACAGCGGTGGCAAGCTATGACGCGCTCGGCCAGGAAGAACAGCTGGCGGAGCTGGACCGCCTGGGAACCAGCATTGCCGCTACCGGCCTGGTCTGCCCAAGTCATGCCGCCCTGCTCCAACATCTGGCTGATGCCAGCCAGGAAGAACTGAGCATGCTATTGGCTCTGGACGGCGTCGGGCGGGATAGCCTGGACACCTATGAGGCACTCTGTCGAACCCTGATCCGGGAAGCCATTGGTCCGGAAACCGCCCAGGCCGTCTACGGCCTGCATTGCCTCCTGAACCGGGGCATCTTGTTCTTCCCGCCCATCGCGCCGGCCTTGTGGCGCCTGACCCGCTTTCAACCGGCCGAAGCAGTCTCCCAGCGTCTGCACCGGGAGTCCGGGGCGCCCGATCATCTGTCCGGTCACAGCCTGCTTCTGGCTGGCACGATCAGCGTTCTTGGCCAACCCATTGGCCTTGGCCAGGGCAATAATCCCACCTGTCAGTCGGCCCGGGCCATCAGTCTCTGGGCACAATGTGATCCGGGCTATCTGCTGGAGCTGATCATGTGGGCGGCGCGGGATGATGAAATCGACATGCATTTCGAAGGTGCCCTGATCCGCTCCAGTGAACTCAGCGAAGGCCTGATCGAGGACTTCCACACCGAACTGGACATGGTCTCCCTGCTCATGGTCCCCCATCTGGACAAGATCTACTGGGAAATGGGGCGGCGAATCATGGGCCGGGGCGAGGATGGCCACCGCTGGATCAATCCCGAATTCCACGGCTGGTGGGTCAATCGCGGCTTCGCCAGCTGCATTCAATACAGCACCGGGGCGGTGGTGGATTTCCGTGGATTCATTCGCCGCTTCTACACCGGCTATCATCCCATGCACAACGATGGCGCCGAGCTGATCTATCCCCAACCCGCCGGCGTGGTCGCCACCGACTCCTTCGGGCATTTCATTGGCTGGCATGCCATATCCATTCAACGGGTGATGCTGGACCCCCAGGGCGAGATGCGGGTGTATTTCTTCAATCCAAACAACGAAAGTCGCCAGGATTGGGGACAAGGGGTGATCACCTCCACCGAAGGCCATGGCGAGATCCCAGGGGAGTCCTCCCTGCCCTTCGAGCAATTTGCCTCCCGGCTCTATGTGTATCATTACAATGAACGGGAACTCGGCGACCCCGAATTGGTCCCGGAAGACGCCCTGGACCGAATAGCCGAGATGGCTCGAGCCAGTTGGGGCGCCGACAAGGCCTGGCATGACCTGGTGCCCGCCGACTGATTGCAGACCGCCAACCATTAGCCGACTACCGTGAGCGCAGACCGGAAGGCAACAAGCGGAACATTCAAGAGCCATTTCCTACCTGTCGGCATCCTGCTGGCCCTGTTCTGGTATGCCCTCGCCGGTGATCAGGGCTGGTGGTTCGCGCTGCCGGGTATTGTCGTCGTTCTGCTGCTCTCCCATTGGCTGATACAGCCCCGGCTCGGGAATTTCTCACCCTTGGGCCTGCTTCGTTTCTCCCTTTATTTCCTCTCGCGCTCAGTGGTGGGCGGCCTGGACGTGGCCTGGCGCGCCCTGCACCCGGCCATGCCTTTGCAACTGCATTATCAGGAGTACAGCTTCCATGGCCCGGACGGGACGGCGCGAACCCTGCTGATTGCCACCCTCAGTCTCATGCCGGGCACCCTGTCGGTGAACTACCGTGACGACAGGCTACTGATTCACAGCATCGCCGGCAATGCGGAACAGGCAGCCGAAGAACTGGAACGCTACTGTCGTGGCGTTTTTCCTGACCGGTCAGGTGCCCCCTCATGACGCTAGTGCTCCACTCACTGGCGCTGTTCCTGGTGCTCAACCTGGCACTGGGTCTGGTGCGTGCCTGGTCCGGCCCCGGCCCCGCCGACCGCATGCTGGCAATCCTGCTGTTCGGCACCACCACGGTGGCTGTGCTTCTGCTACTCGCTTATGCGACAAACCAGCCGGCTCTCAAGATTGTCGCCCTGCTGTTCGTCATGCTTGCCGCCATCGGCAGCATTGCCTTCGTGCAACTGCCCACCCGTCTGCGTTCCCGCAAGGAGCAGCGGCATGACTGACATACTCAGCATCACCATTTTGCTGATGGGGGCCTTTTTCTTTCTCGCCGGCACCGCCGGGCTGTTGCGCTTTCCCGATACCCCGGGCCGCCTGCATGCCCTGACCAAGGCCGACAATCTCGGCCTGGGACTGATCTGCCTGGGCCTGGCCATCCACGATGGCAGCCTTCAGGGGATCCTGTTGCTTGTCTTCATCTGGCTGCTGGCCATGTTCTCGGCAACCCTTTCAGCCTTTCTGATCGCCCGCTGGCACGAGACACGCCGCTCGGAGGCCGAGCATGATTGAGCCCGGTTTTCTCCTCGACCTGCTGCTCTGTCTCGGCCTGCTCGGCATCGCCGGCAGTGCTGTGCTATCCCGTGGCCAGTTTCGAGCCACCGTGCTGTTCATGGTCTTCGGTCTGCTCATGGCCCTGACCTGGGCCCGGCTTCAGGCACCAGACCTGGCCCTGGCGGAAGCAGCGATCGGCGCCGGGCTCACCGGAGCCCTGCTATTGAACGCCTGCAAGGCCACCTATACCCGCCGTCAGGCCGGTGAGGCTGCCAGTCAGGATGACGCGCCCGGCACGGTGTTTCGTCTGGTCGCCGCCGGATTGTCCATCCTGCTTGCAGCGGGATTGGCCTGGCTCATGTACAGCCTGACGGTGGCTGACGGTCCGGCAGCGGCCATGGCGAGAAGCGAGGGCGAATCGCATTTTCTCGGTAACCCGGTCACCGTCGTGCTACTGGATTTCCGGGCCTACGACACCCTCCTGGAGATGGCGGTTCTGTTGTTGGCCCTGATCGGGGTGCATATTCTCATCCGCCACTATCGCCTGCCGGACCTGCATCCACCGGCACCGGTCAGCCCGCCAATGCTTACCCCCCTGCTGACCGTGGCCACGCCCCTGATGCTGATGGCCGGTCTGTACCTGTTCTGGGCCGGCAGCCAGTCGCCTGGGGGCGCCTTTCAATCCGGCGCCCTGCTGGCTGCACTGGGGGTGCTATACCGTCTGACCGGACGACTGGTCCCGACCGGTACCGCTTCACCGGGCCTGCGTCTGATACTGGTAATCGGCCTTGCCCTGTTCAGCCTGTTTGCCTGCGCAGCACTGATATGGTCCTCCGCACCCCTGCAGTACCCCGAGACCGCAGCCTATTCCCTGGTGTTGCTGATTGAATTCGCCCTCACCCTGTCCATCGCTGCCACCCTGCTCATGCTCTTTTCCGGCAGCCTGGGCCTGGCCAGGGGGCAAACATCATGACCGTCATGCTTTATGCCACCACGGCCGCCACCCTATTCGCCCTTGGCCTCTATGCGGTACTGGTCCGCACTGGTCTGATCCATCGACTACTGGCCGCGAACGTCATGGCCACGGCCGTTTTCCTCTTCCTCATTCTGGTGTCGGCGGAGAACCCCGAAGGCGTCGATGCCATTCCCCAGGCCATGGTGCTGACCGGCATCGTGATCGCTGTCAGTCTGACCGCCTTTGCCCTGGCACTGCTGCGCTACCTGCAAGCCGCCGACGACGAGGAAGATCAGACCGGCAGTCAGGACGGGAGGCAGAATGGGCCTGACTGAACTTAGCATTCTGCTGCCGGTACTCATGGTATTCGGGCCCTTGCTGCTGGCCCTGCTGGTCTTCCTTGCTCAGTGGCAGCGGAGTGCGGACTGGCTTGGAATGGGACTGGGGCTGATTTTGTTGGCCCTGCTCACGCCCTTCAGTGGCGCGGTACTCCTTGAGGGGCCGCTGGAAATGCAGCTTGGCGGCCATGACCGGGGACTGGCCATTCCCTTCTATGTGGACGGCCTCACCCTGGCCATGCTGTGGCTGAATACCCTGCTGTTCCTGTTCATTCAGGTCTATGCCGGGGCCTGGCTGCAATTGAAACAGCCGGCCCCGGCCGCCGAGTTCCGGCCCTTGTTCCTGCTCCTCTGGTCGGGCCTGAATGCACTGTTTCTGTCCGGCGACCTGTTCAATCTGTATGTGACCCTGGAGATCACCACCCTGGCCGCGGTCCCGCTGGTGATCCTCAGTCACGGCCACGCGGCCATGGCGGCGGCCATGCGCTACCTGCTCTTTGCCCTGGTCGGCTCGATTATCTTTCTGCTCGGCGTTGCCCTGGTCTACGCTCAGGCGGGTCTGCTCTCTCTGCCTCTGCTCCAGGAGCAGGCAGAACCCCACCCCGCACTGACGGTTGCCCTCCTGGCCATGACCGCCGGCGTGGCCATGAAAGCCGCCCTGTTTCCGGTCCACGCCTGGCTGCCCGAAGCCCATGCCAGTGCCCCCAGCCCGGCCAGTGCCCTGCTCTCTGCTTTGGTCGCCAAGGCGGCCGCCTACCTGATCCTGCGGCTGTGGATGGGCCCACTGGAAGCCCAATGGACACCGGCCATGGCACAGCTCATGGGCGCGCTCGGCGCGGCCGGCATCATCTATGCCTCCATCCAGGCCCTGCGCCAGACCCGACTGAAGCGGGTGATCGCCTATTCCACCGTGGCTCAGCTCGGCTACCTGCTCCTGCTCATTCCCATGGCCTCGGTCCTGGCCTGGAACGGTGTGATCTACCACGCCCTCACCCACGGTCTGGCCAAGGCAGCGCTTTTTCTCGCCGCCGGCAATCTCATCATGGTCTTGCGGGATGACAGCCTGAGGAATCTGGCCGGCTGTGACCGAGTGTTGTCCAAGAACATTCTCGTCATCGGTCTGGCCGGCGTGGCCATTGCCGGCCTGCCGCCCACCGGAGGCTTCATTGCCAAATGGTGGCTGATCTCGGCCGCGCTTGAGTCAGGCCAGTGGTGGTGGGCGGTCGTGATTGGCCTCGGCGGGCTGCTGGCGGCGGCCTACATCTTCCGGATACTGAGTTACGCCTTTTTCAGTCCCGACCCTCACCAGGAGACACCCATCCACCAAGCCCAAGGCCAATTGACGCGGGCTCTGGTCTGGCCACCGGTCATCCTGGCCTTTCTTGCCATCGCCCTGGGGATGGCCGGCGGCCTGCTGGCGCCGTTTCTTGAAATCGCTGCGCCGGTCACGGGGGCCCAAGCATGATCAGTCTAGACATGGCGGGACTCTATGCGGCCATGCCAATGTGGGTGGTGCTCAGTTCGCTATTGGCCGGCCTGGTGATTCTCACCCTGGGCGAGCCCTGGCACCGAACCCGCGTGTTCATCAACATTGCCGCGGCGCTGGTCAAGATTCTCTTGGTGGGGATCATGCTCTGGGGCGTGGCCCAAGGGCAGATATTCTTCTTTGAATGGCAGCTAATGCCGGGGATCAGCTTCGTGCTCCATGCTGATGCCCTCAGCATGATGCTCAGCAGCCTGTCGGCCATTCTCTGGCTGCTGACCACCATCTATGCCATTGCCTATCTGGAAGACTCGCCAAACCGGGCCCGATTTTTCGGCTTTTTCAGTCTTTGTGTGGCGGCGACCATGGGGGTGGCGGTTGCCGGTAATCTGTTTACCTTCTTCATCTTCTACGAAATGCTGACCCTGGCCACCTGGCCATTGGTGGTCCATCGCGGTACCCGCGAAGCCCTGCGTTCCGGCGGCCTCTACCTGGGCTTCACCCTGGGTGGCGGCGCCCTGTTCCTGATTGGCGTGGTGATGGTGCAATGGCTGGCCGGAACCACCGACTTCCAGGCCGGCGGTTTCCTAACCGCCCTGGAACTGTCTCCGGGTCTTCTGACCGGGCTTTTCCTGTTGCTGTTCGCCGGTACCGCGGTCAAGGCCGCGGTTGTGCCCTTCCATCCCTGGCTTCCCCGAGCCATGGTGGCGCCGGCACCGGTCAGTGCCCTGTTGCATGCCGTGGCCGTGGTCAAGGCCGGGGCCTTCGGTATCGTCCGAATCGTTTATGACGTCTTCGGTCTGGAGCTGACCGCCATTCTCGGGATGAACCATTTCCTCGCCATCATGGCGTCGATCACCATCATCTACGGCTCCGTGCTGGCTTTGCGACAGCAGGACATCAAGCGCCGGCTTGCCTATTCAACGGTCAGTCAGGTGTCCTATATCACCCTGGGCGTGGGCATTGGCGGCCCCCTGGCCACCATTGGCGGCTTGGTGCATCTGGTTCATCAGGGGCTGATGAAGATCACCCTCTTCTTCTGTGCCGGCAATCTTGCCGAAACCCATGGCATCAAGACCGTTGATCAAATGGCGGGAGCCGGCCGACGCATGCCCTGGACCATGATGGCCTTTACCGTGGCCGCCCTGGGAATGATCGGTATTCCGCCGGTGGCCGGCTTCGTCAGCAAGTGGTACCTGGGACTGGGCAGCATCGACAGCGGCCAGTACTGGGTCATCGCCGTGCTGGTGGCCAGCACCCTGCTCAATGCCGCTTACTTTCTGCCCGTCTTGAAACGCGCCTGGTTTGACGCGCCCCCTACGAAGGTTTCGCACCAGGGTGTAGAGGATGCCTCTCCCGGTCTGCTCTGGCCGGCCCTGATCACGGCGGCCCTTTCACTGGGGGCGGGCCTGTTGGCCTCCATGCCCTTCAGTCCCCTGCAGTGGGCCCGCTTTATCATTGAGAGGTTCTACGGATGATGAGCAGCTGGCTGCCACCATTGCTGGCCTTTTGCCTGCCCGTGCTGCCATTACTGGTGGCGGCCGGCCTGTTTCTGGCAAGCACCCGCAGCCTGGCCCTGCGCACCGCTCCCTGGCTTCCCCTGTTCGCTTTGCCCCTGGTCCTGCTGCACGATCAGCTTGTCGAGTTGCCCTGGCTGCTACTGGGCGCTCGGGTGGGGGTGGACAACACGGCGCTGCCATTGCTGTTGCTAGCCATTGCGGCCTGGACTGTGGCCGGGCTGCATGCCAGCGATACCATCGAGCGAGAGCAGCAACCGCGCTTCTATCTGTTCTGGCTGCTGACCTGGACCGGCAATCTCTGCGTGTTCATAACCCTGGACGCCGCCAGCTTCTACGCCGCCTACGCCATGATGAGCGTATCCGCCTATGGTCTGGTCATATTCTTCGGCCGAATGGCCGACTATCGTGCGGGTCGCGTCTATCTGGTCATGGCGCTGCTGGGCGAGGCCATGATCCTGAGCGGCCTGATCCTCCTGGCAGGGCAGCTCGGCAATGCGCCCCTGGATGCCCTGGCGGCGGAATACGCCGGTCTGAACCACGGGACGTTGATCAGTTGGCTGTTCCTGGCTGGGTTTGCCGTGAAGATGGGGCTGATTCCCTTGCATATGTGGCTGCCCCTCGCCCATCCCCAGGCTCCGGTGCCCGCCAGCGCAGTCCTCAGTGGCGTCATCCTGAAAGCGGGCTTGATCGGCTGGCTACGCTTTCTGCCACTGGGCAGCGAGGGCATCGACCTGGAAACTGCCGGTTTGATGTTGCTGGCCGCAGGCCTGTTCACGGGCCTGGTGGCCGCACTGATCGGGATGAGCCAGCATAAAGCCAAGGTCATCCTTGCCTACTCCAGCATCAGCCAGATGGGGCTGGTGGCCAGCCTGGTGGGGATGGCCCTTTACTCGCCGGAAAATGCACCACTGTTGATCAGCATTGCAGTCCTGTTTGCACTTCATCATGGCCTGTCCAAGACTCTGCTGTTTCTGGGAGTGGACCATGCCGGCCATCGCTGGATCGGAAAACTCTTATGGCTGCCCAGCCTCAGCCTGGCCGGTGCGCCCCTGCTAAGCGGTGCCCTGGCCAAGATTCTGATGAAGAGCGAGATCCCGGAATCACTGACCTGGCTGGAACCCATCCTGCTGATCAGTAGCCTGCTGACCACACTGTTGCTGATGCGCTTTCTGCACCAACTGGCAGGACAACACCAGACAGCGGACAATCAATGGTCACGACCGGTGGTGGCGTGGATGATTCTGCTGCTGCTATCGCTGGGGCTGCCCTGGATCATTGCCATCACGGACAACGCCATGGAAAGCGGGATTGCCGTGAAACCGGGCTATCTGCTGGAAACAGGCTTGCCGGTGTTACTCGGGCTGTTCCTGGCCGCTCTCACCTGGCGCTACTGGCCCGCCAATCGGCACCCCCGAATACCGGCCGGTGATCTGATAGAACTCTTCCGTCTGCCCACCCTGCGCCAGCCCAGTTGGTCACTCCCCGGCAGACCCGCCATGCCGACCTTGCTACCCGTCACACTGAGGCAACTTGATGCCCGGCTGGCGGCCATGGGCCCAGCCTTGCTCGTCTGGCTTGTCTTCCTCGCCCTGCTCGGCCTGTTGGCAATCTGAGCTGGGGCGCACAGGCGCATCGGCGCCTCTGCGCCCCAACCCAATCCCTTCAGTCTTCCAGGCGCTCCGCCATTTCCGAGAAAATCTCGGCGTGGCTCAGGGGAATCCAGCAATGTCCCTGGAGACGCCCCCAGGTGAATCGGGCCTCGGGATCGGGATTGCTCAACTCATCCATCAGGTCGGCAAGACGATACATCCCGGGGTTGAGATAGTAGTCGTCCATGTCGCCCATCCAGATATTGAGCTTGCCGGCCAGCTCTTCACCGATCTCATCCCAATTGGCCTCCAGGTAGCGGACCAGGTCGTAATCCTTCCAGTACTCCACCACCGCCGGATCGATCTCGCCGCTGTGCTCATCCCAGGCCGGCACCGGCAGACCGTCATCACCACGAGGGCCGTAAAGGGCATGCCAGGCACCCCACTGCTCACCGCCGGTCACAAAGCTATCGCCGCGTCCCATGACCCGCTCCATGGCAATCTCTGCCTTGATGGAGAATTCCGGATCCCCCTCAATGGAGCGCTTGCTGGGTATCAGATAGTTGTGGCGGTTGTAGTAGGCGTTTTCATCTTCATAGAGGTTGATGAGCTGAAACCGGCGAAAATCCGGGCTGTCGGCGCAGAAAGACCAGGCACCATTGAAGTAATCCGGGTAGAAGACTTGCATCGCCAATGAAGCCCAGCCCCCGGTGGAGCCGCCATCCAGGAAACGGGCCTCCGGCTCGCCGATGGCACGGAAGCGCTCCTCGATGTAGGGAATCAGCTCTTCGGTGACGGCATCCCCCCAGGGACCGCTGTTGCGGGAATTGATCTGATAGGGATCACCGAAGGGGCCGGTGCCATCCAGCAACACCATGATGAACTTGGGATTGGCCGGGTCATACCAGTCATCGCGGAAATCACTGCCCGCCTCCATCAACTCCAGGGCACGGGTATAGCGTGAGCCATAACCGCCGATGTTGTAGCGCACCGGATACTCATCGCCACTCTCTTCCCAATCAGTGGGCAGGATGACGGCGGCGCGCAACTCAATCTCCTCGCCCCAGAACTCGCTCAGCAGCTCACTCTTGATCCGCACGAACTGCAAATTGGACCGGTCCGCGGGCAGTTCATCCGGAAGGTACTCACTGAGCTGCAGTTCGATCTCGCCCCGGTCCGCCGGCCAATCCACCACCAGCGGTTCCGACAGCCAGCTTCCCTCGCTTACCGCCTGGTGGAAAAAGAAATCCGTCTTGTAGATTGCCTGCAACTGGTAGCGCCCCTCCGGCACGTCATCCACCTGCTCGGGCGGAAAACCGATCATATCGCCGGCCAGGCGGAGCGGCTCATCGCCATTCCAGTCTTCCACATCCACGGCAAAGAAGGGATCAGAGTCGGAAAATGGGGGGAACCCCATGTGGACGTGGGGCACTTCGGCATCTTCCGGCGCAAAAACCACAAAAAGCCGCCCCTCCGATTCCCAGACATCCGCCCTGTCTTCCGGGGGATGCACCGCCGCCCAGGGCGCCTCCACCTCTCGCTCACAGGCCGCCAGTAGAACCACCAAAACCATCAGGACCGCCATCTGCCACGCTTTCATGCCAATCTCCCTCACGAAAAATGATCTCGTCATGTTATCCTTTCGTCCCGGCACCGCACAGCCCCTATCGGACCGCGGGCCGCGCTCGCGGCTGTCATCGAACCCTCGCTTTCAGCGAAGGGCCTGGGCCCGGCAGCGCCGGTCTTGAAAACCGCCAGTCCGCAGGGTCTTGCTAGAACATGTAGACGCCACGGTAGTTTTCGGAGAGGTGGCAGAGTGGTTGAATGCACCGGTCTTGAAAACCGGCAGTCCGCAAGGACTCGTGGGTTCGAATCCCACCCTCTCCGCCATACAATGATCGAGGCCGTCCCGAGTGGGCGGCCTTTTTCATTTCTCGAAATCGAATTCGAACCCACGAGTCAATAACAACTCGGGTTCGACAAATGCGTAGGAACGCATTTGGGCTGCGCAGCGCAGCGGAGCAGCGCCGGAGCGAAGCGGAGGCCGAGGCCCAGGGATGGGCCGAGCAATCCCACCCTCTCCGCCATACAATGATCGAGGCCGTCCCGAGTGGGCGGCCTTTTTCATTTCTCGAAATCGAATTCGAACCCGGATGATTAATCTTCCAGTGGTGATTTCACCCAATCGGCCAGATCATCCGGACTCATGGGGCGCGCGAACAGGAAGCCTTGCATGAAACAACAGCCCAGGTTTTCCAGAAAGCGGCGCTGCTCCCCGGTTTCCACACCCTCGGCAATCACCGTCATGCCCAATTTGGCTGCCATGGCAATGGCGGTTTCCGCGATGGCCGCATCCTCCTCATCGTCCGGCAGGTCCATGACGAAGGAACGGTCCAGCTTGATCAGCGTGATCGGCAACTGCTTCAGATAAGACAGACTGGAATAGCCGGTCCCGAAATCATCCAGCGCCAGCTTGATTCCCAGCTCACGCAATCGATGCAGCCCCTCCAACACCTGGGAATCCATATCCATGAGACTGCTTTCAGTGATCTCCAGGGTCAACAATGCTGGATCCACACCCGTTGCCTGGATGATCTTCTTCAGGTGGTCCACGAAACTCAGGCGGCGAAACTGTATGGGGGAGACATTCACGCAAATCCCGGCACGGGACAACACTGGATTCCCAGAGTCAGACCACGCCTTCTGCTGCCTGCAGGCCATCCAGAGAACTCGATCCCCCAGTGGCAAGATCAAACCCGAACGTTCTGCTGCGGGGATGAACTCGCCCGGGGGTACCATTCCAAGCTCCGGATGATGCCAGCGCAGCAGAGCCTCAAAACCCACGATACTCTTATCCCGGCTGTTTACCTGCGGTTGGAAATGGAGCATGAACTCGTCCTGTTCCAACCCCCGTCGGATGGCATTTTCCATATCAAGCCGCGCGCGGGCTTCGTCATTCATCTCGGGTGCGAAATGCTTATAGTTATCCCTCCCCGCGGACTTCGCCCGATACATGGCTGTATCCGCGTGCTGGAGCAGGGTATCCACATCATCACCATCATCCGGATAGATCGTAATCCCGATGCTCGCGCCGAGCTTGAATCGTCGATCCTCCAGCTCGAACGGTTCAGCCATTTCCTTCAACAGCTTCTCTGCAACAGGCGCTGCACTACTGCTTTCCTCCAGACGAGGAAGAAGAATAACAAACTCATCCCCACCCAAGCGGGCCAGCGTGTCTTCATCCCTGACTGCCTCACCCAACCGCCTGCCAACCTGCTTTAACAACTCATCACCCACACCATGACCCAGGGAATCATTGATGGTCTTGAACTCATCCAGGTCAAGAAACATCACTGCCATCTTGTAACCATGACGCTTCGCAGATTGCAGGGCACGCTCTGCGCAGGTAAACCAGAGACGGCGATTCGGCAAGCCCGTGAGTTCATCATAGTGAGCAAGATATTCAATACGTTCCGCTGCCTTTCTGGCATCAGTGACATCCTGGGCAATGGCCCGAACGCGCCAGGGTCGGCCCTCCGCCCAGTCACTTTCGAGAGCCATATGCAGAACCCGCTCCGATTGCCTTCCCAGGCGACAATCCATGCTCAATGGCTCTGCCTCCAGCTCGGCTCGGCCCAGGAGACTGGCTAGTCTGGGTTGATCATCAGGATGGATCGCCCGTATCAGGGCATCGGGGCTATCCAGTGACTCCAGGGGTAGTCCCAATAGTTCGGCCAGACCCCGGGATGCATTGAAGCTGCCTTCTTCGCCCGGAATCCATTCCCAGCTACCCAGGGCGGCAACCTGCTGGGCCCTATCCAGGGCTTGTTGCTGTTCGAGCAATTCCTCACTAGCTTCTGCGAGTTCCCTCGTCCTGCGTTGAACCAACTCTGACACGCGTCTACTCTGACCGGTCACCAGAAGCAGAAAGGCCGCCAGGCTTCCCGTCAGAACGAACCCAATCAGCGTCGGAATCCAGGCCGGCCAGGTATGAACCACAGCGGTGCCAGCACCCGGCTGGACCCGCAACTGCCATTCCCGCCCGGCAAAGCCCAACTCACGCAAACCCACGTGCCTGGCTGCAAGCCAGTCAGGCCGTTCACAATCCTGAGTGCCCGCCAGTCTCTGACTCCCCGCCCGGCCCCCCAGGTCCACCAGGCAGACCTGCAGTTCCATTGTGGGTGCAGCAGCAATGGCGTCTTCCATCAAGTCCCCAAGGCGGAATGCGGCCGTGACCAGACCCAGAATCACGGCTTCCTCTCCGCTCCCGGACCGATCCTTCACCGCGCTGTAGATCACCATCCCAATCTGGTCGCCCGGCTCCTGAGTCAGAGTGAAAGGCGCACTCGCCTTTGGCTCGCCGGATTCCATGGTCTGCTTTATGGCTACTTGTGGTGAATCGATGGACTGGGGGTCAAGCCCGATAACCGATCGATTTTCCGCCAACGGCTCAACATAAAGGATAGGAAAATACTCGGTGCGAGTGGCCGCCCTGCCCGTCGTTGCTCCATCCAGGCGGTCCAGAATCTGGAATTCACCAAAACCTGCCCTTTGAACTTCTGCTTCGAATTCGGCTCGTTGGGCATCCCTTACCCGAGGATTGAAGCTGAAGTTCTGGCTAGCCGAGTGTCGGTCCAGAAAAGGCCCAACAAAGTCGCGAAACTGGTCGCGGCTCAGATCCGGGTTGAGCTGAACCAGGCGCTCCAGAGCCAACAGAGTTTCCATGTGGGCATCAAGACGACGTTCCAACTGCTGAGACAATGCTTCGGTATCCCGCTCGAAATCGGCGGCGAACCGTTCCACCGATAGCAGATCCAGCTGGCGAAACAGAAGCAGACCTAGGCCGGTAAGCAACAGCAGAGGCAAGACCAGAACCACACGGCGGGGCCGCCAGACGTTACGGGGTCGGGCCAGAAAAACCAGAAGCACCGGCACGATAACAGTCGCCCCAAGTACATCAGCCAGCCACCAGGAAAGCCAGGTGGTCAACTGCGGCCCAAACTCCAGACCACCGAACCACCACAACCAGGGCAAGGACACGGAAGCCTGGACCAGGCAGGACAGCGGGATCACCAGAAGGATGAAAGCGGAAATGTTACGGGGACTGTCCAAGGGATCTGGCCAGTTCACCAGGCGCTGAGCCAGATATCGCCCCAGGGCTGCCTGTACCAGCACCGCCGTTGGCAGAATCAGCAATGGCCAAAGCAACAAGGCGGGATTGGCTCCCGGATGCTCGATAACCATCAATCCCACCAGCTGGGCCCCAAGGCCGACTCCCACTAGGGACCGAAGGCCATAAATCAGAACCCAGCCCAGTGCGATGCCAGCCGGCAGAAAGATACTGGTGGCCACGGTATCGGCTGGCGACAAGCGCAGGGAGACCCAACCCAGGAGGAGGTATAGGGTAAAGCCGGTCAGGTTAATACCCAGCAGTTGCCAGATGGAGTTCGATTGATCCTGTTCTGCGCTTGCTTGTTGCTGGGCCACTGTGGGACTCCGGCAGTGTTATCGGCCATTCCCGAGCGGGGAACCAAGGAAACTCTGATACCCGTCCCTCGGTGGATCCTCCGGCCAGGATCCACCGCCCGTCCGACCATCATAGCAGATCGCTGCTCAGTCCAGCGCCAGCCGCGCCCGTAGCTCTTGAACTCCAACACGATCAATGTACTGGCAGGTTTCCTGGTAAGCGTCACGAATGACATCGGCCGGGTCTACCTTCACATTGAATCCACGCTCGGAAGCCAGACTGATGTCGACATCCAACTGCCGTTTTGTCTCACGGATTCCACGGTGACTTCCCGCGAACAGGGAACGCAAGAGCAGATCCGGCGCCACTGAAACCTGCCGGGACCAGCCCGGTAGCAAGCGACGCCACCAGGGTTGGCTCAGGCTACCAAAGTCAATCTCGACATGATCCGGTTGGCCGTTCATGGTATCAATGCCGATGCAGCTCCCCACGACCCCACGCAGTAGGTCGCCTGGCAAACGGTTAATGAGGCTGCCACTGACATGCAAGTCCCCGTCAAGGGATACGGGACTGCCCAGGCCGGGAACAATACTGCTGGCCGCCACCGAGTCCCACAGATTGCCCTGACGATGAATGCTCAGTGTCTGTTTGTTCAGATTGGTGGAGACGCAAACGAAAGGACGCCAGAGATCTTCAATGTCGGTGGTTTCCAGTTCTGGCCACCCACTGGCATGACGTCCAGGCAGGTGACGCTGCCAATCCACTTCCGCCAACTCGCGTCCGGAGAGGCCAAAGGCATAACCGGCGCCAACCACGGCGCCCACACCGCTGGCGGCAATCATGTCCAGAGGAATGCCGGCTTCCTCCAGAGCCTGGATCGCCCCGACCTGCCCCAGCCCGCCAGGGCCGGCACCACCCAGTGCCAGGCCAACAGCCCGCCCGGCCAATAAGCGGGCAACACGTGCCAGGTCCTCATCATCACCCAGGCGAAGATGGAAGTGCCCGTCCGGAGAACGTGCCTTGAGCCAGGGACTGGTATCCCGGACCCGGCGCATCCCGTTCTCGTGAGTCAGCAGCAATCGGGTGCGCGGTTGACTACGCAGCTCCGTGGTTCGGCGGCGATCCTCATACAGCGCCCGTTCCAGGCCGTTGGGTTCCCTGTCCGCATTACCGTCCGCAACGATCAGCAGTTCGTCAGCCTGATTGAGGCAACGGCGCGTCCAGGCACTCGCCTCTCCGCCCTTGAGCGGTTCAGTAATCTGAAACAGTATTTCGCGACTGGCCGCCATCTCATCCAGCATCAAGCCGATGCCGGCCTCTGCCATGATGGAATCGGCGCCGGGGCCGTCACCCTGACCTTGCAGTCTGCGCACCCGCTCGACGTCCAGGACCTCGGCGCTGGGGCCGATTGCGGCACTGATAGCCCGCATCAAGGCGGTGGGATTCCGGTCGGGGTTAGCGGCAATGACGGCAATACGACGGCAACCGCCGCGAGCGGCCGGTTGTTTCCGCTGGCTGCGCCGCAAGCGATCGGCGAGCTGGCGCGTAATACCCATGACCAGTGCCGGATACTCCCGGTTCAGCAATTCAAAATTGGTTCGCGACAGCCGTACCAGGGTGGACTCGCGAGCCGCCACCACGCCCGCGGAACGGCTCTCGCCGGACAGCAAGCCCATCTCGCCCACCACTTCTCCCTGTCCCAGGCTGGCGATGGGCACTTCTTCACCATATTCATTGGCTGCCACCGCCCAGAGCGAACCATCGACAATGAAGAAGAGGCTGTCGCCCGGATCCCCACGTCTAAACAGGATTTCCCCCGCGTCCAGCCGCACCCATTCCAGCCGCGCCGCCAGTTCATCCCGCTCAACCTGATCCAGATTGCCAAAAAATCGCTCAACGATCTGATCCAGATCGTTGCGCTGAATTCGAGCCCGGGCCTCCGCTTCCAGGGCCGCTTCCAGTTGCGGTGCTTGCGGCAGGCACTCTCGCAATGTCTGGGCCTCGATTGCCAGCAGCCGACTCGGCTTGACGGCCTTGACCGTCGCCGTGCGTGGACCACCAAAAAGCACACCGAGCTCACCCACCGGCTCACCCGGCCGGAGGTCCCCGAGACGCTGCTGCCCCCCATTCTGGGCGACGCAGGCTTCCAATTCGCCGTTCAGGACCAGATACAGTGAATCCGAGGGGGCGCCCTCGCAGAATAAATCTTCCCCGCTCTTCAGTTCTACCGCACGGACAGCATGGCTCAAATCAGCAACAAAAGAGTCATCCAGGTCCCTGAATAATCTGCTTTTTCTAAGAATTTCTTGAGCTTCATCGGCTCGCATATCCGACTCCCCCGGGGGACCGGCCAACCCAGGAATGGACCGATCCTGCGACTCAAAGCATAGGTTTCACAGCCACCAACCGGCAATCGCCCGTCTGAGGCCCCCCATATACCCCCCCATTTGCTTCAACTCCGGGCTGAAAATCCCGAACTCGACGGGACCCTTAACAGGCCCCAAGACTCATTTCCACAGTCTCAGGCAGCATCCACTAGCGGATATCGGTAATCCGGTTACCTTCCCGGTAGCGCAGACGCCATCCCGTCCAGCTCGGGAGCTCCCATCGCTTGGGCGGGGCCCGCCGCGTTCCGCCCTGCCGAACCAGGGTAATCTGCTTCCGGTCCGGGTCGTATTCCAGAGACAATTCCAGATCGCCAAGGGAAAACCGTCGCGGGAAGCGCTGGTCAAAATCTGTCTGCGCCCAGTCCGGCAGCCCGTCGAAGCGCAGGTCTTCCGGTGCCAGCAATTCCAGGTCGTCGACGGACTCCACCCCAAGTGTCGCCAGGCGCTCACACAACCAGTCTTCTGCCGACGGCACTGGCTGCCTTTCCTGCGGCTGCGGCGCCTCCAGCCACCCCCCTGGGTCCTCCCCGGCCCGAATCAGGGCCTGATAGAGCTCCCAGCGTGCCAGGTCTTCCAGAAGTTGCTCGCCCACCGGGGAGAGCATACGACCAGCCAGAATCAAGCGAGCCAAGACCCTGGGCACCTCTCGGGCAGCAGGCTCACGCTCTGTTCGGCTGATCAGGCGATTGGCGTAGTAATGCGCCTCGACCACACGCGGTCGACCGCCATCCACTGTTGCCGGGCCCAGCCTGGATTCGCACAGACCGGCGCTCAACAGCCAATCAAGTGGCAATGGGGCAAGGCAGGTTCCTATGGTCCGGGTCTCCCGGGTTCCCCGCCGTCCGGGGACACTGTGATCGTCGAAGACCAGGGCCGCCTCGGCGCTCTCCTGAAGACGGCTTCGCTCATCCACCAGAATTTCCCCCTCGCCATTACCCATGGCCTGGCGTCGTTTCTCGCGACGGACATGCACCAGCGCCGGGGCGGCCTGCATGACGGCCTTGAGCCAAACAGAGCGATCCACCTCCAGGGTTTCCGGGATCGCCTCGGGCAACCCCAGCACCCGGCGCAACTGAACGGCCAAACGGCGTGCATCCCGGCGCGCCGCCGGGTGACACCCCGGCAACTCCGATCCCGACGCACGCAGGGCCATTAGCAATGTAATGGCGTCACAGGGTTGCGACTGCCATTCCGCCACCTGGCGCCGACCGGTTTCGGAATCCGGCAATCTGAACAGTCGGGGACGGGTGGACAAGGCGGCGGTGAGATCGGCCATTGCGGCCCGGCTGGCAGCATCAGGCATGGCCGTGATCAGGTGGGCAAAATGACTGTCGATGGGTAGCTCGAACAAACCCGAGCCGTGGGCCGTCACTCTGCCCGCCTCATCCACCGCGGCCATTGCCTCCAGCCTCTCCCGGGCTACGCTCAGGGACTTTTCCGGCAGGGGATCGGGAAAATCCAGCGCTTCCAGACGATAGCCGGCGCTGGCCGCTGCCAGCATCATCTCGCTCAGGTCCTCGCGCTGCACCTGCGGTGGGGTAAACGCTTCCAAGGGCGCCTGACGCCCCCAGAGCCGCAGACACAGGCCCGGCGCTACCCGGCCGGCCCGTCCCCGCCGCTGCTCGGCATTCGCCTGGGCGATGGGCGCCAACTGCAACACGGTTCGCTGGTTTCGGCGGGCGGTCCGCCGCTCCAGTCCGCTGTCCACCACTGCCGTCACCCCCGGGATGGTCAGCGAGGTCTCGGCCACATTGGTGGCCAGGATCACCCGTCTGTTCCGGCCTGAACGCAAGGCACCCTGTTGCTCGGCCGGGCTCACACCGGCGTGGAGGACCACCCGTTCCGCCGACAATCCGCTCAGGGCCTGGTGGCAATCACTGATTTCGCCCCGCCCGGGCAGGAAAACCAAAACATCCCCATCGGTCTCATCCATTGCAGCCCGCACGGCCTGGCGGACGCGGGTAGCAAGCTCCCTCTGCGTTGGCATGTCGCGTTCCTGAGCGGCCAGGTAGCGAACCGAGACCGGATATTGCTTGCCCTCGGCCTCAAGCAGGGCACCCTTCAGCCACTTGGCCACCCGCTGCCCCGCCAGCGTAGCCGAGGTCACCACCAGGCGGTGCCGCCCCTGATCACGGAGAAGAGCGAGCAACAAATCCGTATCCCAGCGGCGCTCGTGGAATTCATCCAGCAGGACTGACTCGAAGCTCCCCAGGCGGCCTTCGACCAACCAGCGCAGTGCAATACCGGGGGTCACGAAACAGATTCCGGTATGGGCAGAGACCTTCTGCTCAAAACGAATGGCATAGCCAATGCTTTCACCGACGGCCTCGCCGACCTGCTCGGCGAGCCAGGCAGCCAGGGCGGTGCAGGCCACTCGCCGTGGCTGGATCACCAGCACCGGTCCCTGCTCGCCCATCCACAGCGGCAGGCGAGTCGACTTGCCCGAGCCGGTCGCCGCGGCGACCACAACCGGCCCCCGCGACCAGGCCTTGTCGAAGTCCGCTCGCAGGCTGTCGATGGGCAGGCTGGCTGACACGGGCACACTCTCTCCCTTCGGGTTGGGGCAGCAAGGAGGTGCAGAGCCTACAATAGCCACGCCACCTGTGACGAGCGCCGGCCTGTGGTAGCATTGCCGAGTAATCAACGCGGTGGAGCTTTTCCGTCGGAATACTGTCAAATATCCACGGCAAAGCCCGTTCATCCAAGACTTGGATTGAGACACTGACTGGAGAGGTCAACGATGCGCACGACTCGTCATACGCCCGAATCCGCCATTCATCGGCCGGAATCGGTACTGGCTACCAACAAGGTGCTTCGCAACACCTACGCCCTGCTGTCCATGACCCTGGTGTGGGCCGCGGCAGTGGCCGGTGTCGCAATGATGCTCAATCTGCCCCACCCGGGCATGCTGATCACCCTGGCCGGCTTCTTTGGCCTGCTGTTCCTGACTCACAAGACGGCGGACAGCGCCTGGGGCCTGCTCTCGGTCTTTGCCTTCACCGGCTTTCTCGGCTACACCGCCGGGCCCATCGTCAATGCTTATGTCTCCGGGCTGAGCAATGGCACCGAGCTGGTCATGCTCGCCCTCGGGGGCACGGGTGCCATCTTCCTGGGCCTGTCGGGCTATGTGCTGACCACCCGCAAGGATTTCAGCTTCATGGGTGGCTTCCTGATGGTGGGCATTCTCACCGCCTTTCTGGCCGGTATTGCCGCCGTGGTCTTTTCCATGCCGGCCCTGTCCCTGGCTGTCTCGGCCATGTTCGTGCTGCTGATGTCCGCACTCATCCTGTTCGAGACCAGCCGCATCGTTCACGGCGGTGAGACCAACTACATCCGCGCCACCGTGACGCTGTTTGTCAGTATCTACAATCTCTTCCTGAGCCTGCTTCAACTGCTTGGCTTCGCCAACGACTGATCTGGGGACAGCTTGATACCGGAACCGGCGCGGCTAGTCCCGCGCCGGTTTTTTGTATCCGCCCTGGGGATGGACGAGTCGGCATCAACACCGTATTCTTTCGGGCTGAATTCACCGGGGGACGGACGACAATTCATGGCCAGAAAACATCGACGCAAACAGCAATCCGCCAGTCGCAGCCGCCGTCGCAGTCGCAGCCCGAAAGTTCAGCGGCAACCGGATTGGCCCATTCTGGGCCTGGCGGCCTTCGGCATGCTCATTACCGGTTGGCTGACGGTGATCGCCTCCACCACCGGCGACATGCCCCTGTGTGCGGCCGGCTCCGGCTGTGACATCATCCTGGGCAGCCGCTGGTCGACCCTGTTCGGGGTACCAGTGGCCCTGTTTGGCTTCCTTGCCTACGCCCTGATCGCCTTCGTCAGTTTCGAAATGCGGCCCTCGGTCAAGCGTTGGCGCTGGCAATGGGTCGTGGCCCTCGTGGGACTGACGGTCAGCGTCTATCTCACCCTGCTGGGCCTGGTGGAGCTCCGCGCCCTTTGCCCCTGGTGCATGACATCACTGGCAACCATCGCCGCCATTTTCATCTGGCTGACCCTCAAGCGCCCCCAGGCCGCTCCCGGCGGACGCTGGCGTGATTGGCTGATCAACACGGGCAGCCTGGCCGCCGTCGTGGTAATCATCATGCAGCTGCACTACAGCGGCCTGTTGACGCCGGGCATGGGCCGGGAAGACCCCGAGCTCCAGGCCCTGGCCCAGCACCTGGATGAGAGCGGTGCCCGCTTCTACGGTGCCTATTGGTGCCCGGCCTGTCAGGAACAGGAAGACTTGTTCGGCGCCTCGGCTGATCGGCTCCCCTATGTGGAATGTCACCCCCGTGGCCGCGGCGGGCTGACGGCGGCTGCCTGCATAACCGCCGGCATTGAGTCCTACCCCACCTGGATAATCGACGGTGAGCGGCATGAGGGCATCCTGAGCACCGAAGAACTCTCGGACCTCTCCGGGTTTCGATGGCGCGGAGAAGACTGACTCCGTGCACATTAAGGAATGAGTACAGCGCCGATTCTCAGCCTGGAGCAGGTCTCTCTGGCCTACGGACGGCAAGTGCTGCTGGACCAGGCCGAACTGACAGTGCAGAGTGGCCGTCGCATTGCCTTGCTGGGCCGCAACGGTGCCGGCAAATCCAGCCTGCTCCGCATCCTTGCCGGTGAACTCGTCCCGGACGAGGGCACCGTTCGCCGACAACCGGGCAGCCGCGTCAGTTTACTGGCCCAGCCCCTGCCCGAAGCCAGTTCCGAGACGGTCTGGCATTTCGTTGCCGGCGGTCTGGGCCGGGAGGCCGAGCTGCTCCAGCGCTTTCACGAACTGTCCACCAGCAGCGAGCCAGCAGACCTGCAGCAATTGGGACGCATCCAGGAAGAACTGGATGCCATCGACGGCTGGGCCCTGCAACAGAGAGTCGATCTCACCTTGACCCGTCTGGCGCTCAATCCCGAGCAGCGCCTGGGAGAGCTTTCCGGCGGCTGGCGGCGACGGGCCGCCCTCGCCCGAGCGCTGGTCTGCGACCCCGATCTTCTGCTGCTGGATGAGCCCACCAATCACCTGGATATTCTCGGCATTCATTGGCTGGAGCAGTTCCTGGCCGGATTCAACGGCAGCCTCATCTTCATCACTCACGACCGTGCCTTTCTGAAGAACCTGGCCACTGACATTCTGGAGCTGGACCGAGGCCACCTGACCATGTGGCCAGGCGACTATCAGGCCTATGAAAGGGAGCGGGCCCATCGGCTGGCGGTGGAAGCCGATCATGCAGCCGCCTTCGACAAGAAACTGGCCCAGGAAGAGCAATGGGTTCGTCAGGGCATCAAGGCTCGCGGCACACGCAACCAGGGCCGGGTTAGAGCCCTCAAGGCCATGCGCGAAGAAAGGGCACAACGTCGGGAACAACAGGGCAAGGCCAGCTTTGATATCCAGGAGGCCGAGCGCTCGGGCCGTCTGGTGGTGGAAGCCCGTGGACTATCCCACCAGATGGGGGATTGGTACCTGAAGCCACTGGACTTGCGCATCATGCGGGGCGACAAGCTGGCCCTGCTTGGTCCCAATGGTTCCGGCAAGACCAGTCTGATCCGACTGCTTCTCGGTGAGCTGGAAGCCGACCAGGGCCAGCTTCGTCACGGCACCCGACTGGAAATTGCCTACTTTGATCAACAGCGTGCCGCCATTCGGCCGGGTCAGACTGCGGCGGACTACGTCGGTGAAGGTCGGGACTTTATCCAGGTGGGTGAACGCAAACTCCACATCATCAGCTACCTGGCCGACTTTCTGTTCACACCGGAGCAGGCTCGTGCCCCCATTGACAAGCTCTCCGGCGGCGAGGCCAATCGACTGATGCTTGCCCGACTGTTCAGCCAGCCCGCCAACCTGCTGGTGCTGGACGAGCCGACTAACGACCTGGACCTGGAAACCCTCGACTTGCTGGAGGACCGCCTGGTTAACTATGACGGCACCCTGATCCTGGTTAGCCATGACCGGGACTTTGTTGACCAGGTGGCTACCAGCGTTCTGGCCTTCGAAGCCCCCGGGCAGGTAAACGAGTATGTTGGCGGCTACACGGACTGGCTCCGACAGGGCGGCAGCTGGGATGCCTGGCAGAAAGAAAGGGGAACGGAAGCCAAGCCAAACAGCAGCAGCAAGCCACGCCAGAAGGCCAAACCCTCTCCCCGCCCGGGCAAGCTCAGTTACAAGCTGGAGCGGGAGCTGGCAATGCTACCGGAGAAGATTGAATCCCTGGAACAGTCGCTCTCGGAAATGCAGCAGACCAGTGCGGACCCGGACTTCTATGCTCAGAAGCCTGAGCAGGTTCGCGAACACATGGAGAAAATGCAGGCCGTCCAGGAGGAACTTGATACCGCCACCGAACGCTGGCTGGAACTGGAAGAACGCAAGGACGGTGGCGAGAGCCCATAGGGAAGCTCACTCGGCAACGAGGCAATCCCGTCCGGCCCGCTTGGCCTTGTATAGCCGGTCATCGGCCAACCCTACCAGGGAATCCACCTGCAAAGAACCGGGATCCAGCTCCTCACTACTGGCAATACCCGCACTGGCCGTCATATGCAGCTCGCCGTTAGGCCCCTGAAAAGCCGTCGAGCGCACACGCTCCAGAATCCGTTCCGTGACGCTTGCCGCGGCTTTCAGGCTGGCATCGGCAAATACAATCAAGAACTCCTCACCACCAAATCGCCCTACCACATCAAAGGAACGGACGTTTTCACAGAGTATGGCGGAGAACTCTCGCAGCACCCCATCGCCTGCAATATGCCCATGAGAATCGTTCAGGCGCTTGAAGTGGTCGATATCCACCATGGCAACGGCAATATTCCGCCCACCACGCCGCGCCTCATCCAGCCGCTCTTCCAGGCGCTCCATCGTATAACGACGGTTGTATACACCACTGAGCGGGTCCGTAACAGAGAGATTGACGAGATCTTCTTCCAGGCGACTTCGGTCCAGCACACCGGAAATCAGATTGGCCACCACAATCAGGAGATTGGAATACTCTCTGGGCCACTCTCTCTGAATCAGCGAGTCGGCTCCCCAAAAACCGATCACTTCGCCCTGAGTCGCTACTGGCACACAGAACATGGATCGGACACCCTGGCCCTTCAACAAAACCTTCTCATTACTCGCCTGGGGTTCAGGTAGGGCATCAACGTCATCCACCAAAAGGATCTGCCCCTTCTCGCGCATGGCGCTGATCTGGTGATAGGACCACTCCATCTGCATCACAGACACATCCGCCATATCTGTGATCACACTGTTTACCCCTTCCGCACACCATTCATGCGTATTACGCATGTGGCGTCCTTCATCAGCCAACAAGAAGAGGTAGGTCCTGTCCAGTTGGAAGAATTCTCCGATCCTCCGCAAGATGTAATCCAATTTGGGATCGGCGCTACCGAAAGGGAAATTAACCAGATCACTGGAAATCTCCGCAATCAGATGTTGAAACCGGAATTGGAAATCTGCATTTTCATCCCGCTGTTTCTTATTGGTGATATCCCGTGCAATCCCGAGATAAGCACTCACATTTCCCCTCTCATCAAGAATCGGCGCGGCGTTCGAAGTAAACCATCGGAATGTTCCATCCATCCGGTAGGCACGAAATTCCACGCCACTTTGAGGCTCTCCCGTTGCTACAACCCGGCGCAGGAAATCATGGCACTGCTGAACATCTTCCTTGTGAACAAAGGGCTCAAAAGAACGTCCCACCAGGCTGTCCGGATCATGCCCCATCATCGCCTTCCAATTTGGCGAAACATAAAGAAATAGACCGCCCGGAGTCAGCGTATAGATAATGTCATTGGCATTCTCGACAATGAGGCGATACTGCTCTTCCCTTTCCCTCAGCGCCTGCTCCAGGTCCTTGTGCCCCTGAATCTCGGTGAAATGGCCAAACCACTCAACCTGGTCACCTTCCTGCCTTGCCGGAACGGATAGCGCCTCGAACCAGCGCCACTCCCCATCGGGCATCCGAAAACGCAACTCGTAGTGCCAGCTTGAATTATTCTGGGCGGATTCCATGATGCTTTTAAGGCCCGCCTCTCGGTCATCCGGGTGAGCGAGATCGAAGACAGGCGAGGCATCCCGGCGAAGCTCGTCGGGATCCAGTCCCAGAACATCCTTGACCCTACGGCTGATAAAGGGGTAACAATGTTTTCCGCTTTCCAGGTTGAGTCGATAACAGAACAGAACCCCCGGAACACTGGCGGTCAGTTGCTGAAAATATCGAAGTGATGCCTCTTGCGCTTTTCGCGCCGCCTCCAGCTCCTGGGTTCTAGCCTGAACACTGGACCTGAGCACGCGGCGCTGGCGCTGGAGAGTCAGAATCAAGAAGAGCAATAACAGAAACAGAAGACCGGCACCTGCGGCGACCACCGGTAGCGTTGGGAAAACTTCGATTCGCTCGCTGTGCAACCAGCGCTGACTCAGACGATCCAGTTCACCTTGAGGGAGGCCCCGTACAGCCGCATTGAGTGCGGACAGCAGCTCCTCATCCCCCTGGCGAACGGCGAAGCGAAGAGGCTCCTGATACAAAAGGCCCAGGGGGCGGAAATCGAGATTGGCGCCCTCCCGGCCCAACAGAAACATGGCCACCGGATAATCGGCCACGAAGACCTGGATATCCCCCCGCACTGCAGCTCGCACCATGGCGGCATTGTTCTCGTAGCTTTCATGCAGCAGACCGGGATGCTCATCGATCAAAAAGCGGGCTTCCCGACTGCCTCGAACCACACCCACTGATTCGTTCTCCAAATCTTCGACGGAAAGAACAGGCATGGTGCTGGGAACGAAAATGGTCGTCGACAGGGGCAGGAGTGACTCCCCAAAGCTGAGAAATCCTTCACGCTCTGGGGTCACGAGCAGCCCACCATGAACGTGGGCCACACCATCGTCCACAGCTCTCAGGCTCTCGGGCCAGTCGCTGAGATGGAATCGAACCGGACGCCCCAACGCCTCCCCAACCTGCTGCCAAAGTTCCACCAGCAGGCCCCGGGGCTGACCCGAATCATCCTCCCAGGCGAATGGAGGCCAGGCATGGTCTTGAGCGACGACCAGCGCTTCCTGCTCCGGATCATTGTCCGGTACAGCCAGGGGAACGGCAACGCCAGACCACAAGAATAGGCAAATGAGGACTAGAAACAGAAAGGGGGATGTGCGAAACGCCAGTGACGTCACCACCTGGTCAGGACTAGTCCGGGACTTTACACCGCCCGGCCGACTGGATCGGGATGCCCGTTGCATGACATTCCTCTACTATCCGGATTCTGGGTCGATGCCGCACTCCTCCTACGGCAGCCGCGCGTCCGGATCGGCGCGGAGCCTCCAACTCTGCTCCCACCCCGACCGTCAATTCAAACTGGCTCCGTCCCGTAAATGTAACCAATCAGATCATCAATGGTGTGCTGCTTGTCATTGACCAGCGCCTTGGTCAGGTCACCGGCCGAGACAATACCCAACAGCTCGCCATCCTTGTAGATAGGCAGGTGACGCAGACGCCGCTGGGTACAGAGGCTCATGGCCTCCCCGATAGTCACTTCCGGCCCCACAGTGACGATCTCGCTGGTCATCACATCGTTGACTGGGGTTCGGGCCGGATCCAGGCCCTCGGCCACAACCCGCCGCATCAGATCGCGTTCCGTGAACAACCCACGCAGCCCCCCTTCATCCATGACCAGTACACAACCCTTGTTATGACTGCTCATTGTCCGCGCCGCTTCACTAACGCTGGCATTGGGACCGACAGCCAACAATTCCCCCGGCTTGTCTTTGAGGATACTTCCGAGACTCTGCTCCATGACTCACCCCCGGTTCTCTCCAGCCTGACACTGACCACTTGTTACTGACACGGGCCACTGCAGTCCCGCGCTCGTCGGCTCTGCCACAAGGATAGCCCAGCAAGCTTGAACCATGCCAGCAAGGCGGCCTGTTTCCGCCCAAGCTGTAACGCCCAGAAGGTCAGCTCGTCACATCGCCATGAAGCACCCTAGCGGCCACGCCCTTACCAAGAGCCGCCGAATAGCAGAGCAAGGCCAGGAAATGGCACAAAATGCCCACAAACTCAATATTACGGCAGGCCTGCTCGGCTTGCTGATTGCTTTTAGCGCTTCGGTATCGGCGGCCAGCGACAGCTTGACCCTGGCTGGTGGCGAAGAGGTGCCCCTCAGTGGTCGAGATCTGCTCGGCGGCGGCCTGATGACGGAACTGGTGGCGGCCACTTACCACCGGGCCGGATACCAGACGAGCGTCAAGTTCCAACCCTGGGCACGGGCTTATGTCGATACACGGGATACCTACCATGACGCCAGCTTCTCCTATGTTCGCTCGAAGCAAAGGGTGGGAGAGATGTATTACTCCCGGCCGCTGTTACGCATGGGGGTCAAGCTAATATCGGCCAACAACGGACCTGTCGCAGAGCTGCCCGATGGCCCAACCCGGCTCTGCTTGCCCATCGGATACGCTGTCCCAGACAGCATTGGCTGGCGTCTATCCTCCCTGAGAAGTGAAATCATCCGCGCCCGGAACATGCGTAACTGCTTGGATATGGTTGGCAATGGGCGGGCTCACCTGACCGTCACCGCGCCAATTATCGCCGCACACCTCATATCCAAAAACACAGACCTTGACCCGCTTGATGACTTCTCCTTCCATCCTGCGCCGGAAACCTGGCATGAACTCCATCTCATAACCTCGCGTGCTCACCCCGATGGAGACTTACTTAAGCGGGAATTCAATCGAGCCTGGGAAACATTATGTGCTGATGGAACCGCTCAATCGATCATGGCCAGACACCAGGAAGCATTTCAGACGCGTATTCCCGATGGCTGGTCGAGAGTCGAGCTGGCCTGTCCACAACCGGAGTCCGCGCAGTGAATCGCGGCGCCAGACAATCTGAACCGGCTTGGCAATCAAAGCCATCCTGGTTTGGTCGAAACAGACTGGCCTTGAGACTGACCCTGCTTACCAGTGTAATAGCGCTGATACTAGCTGCACTCTACACCACCTTCGAGATTCAGGCACAAAAACAGAATCTTCGGGCTGAGGCAAGTGCGGAGTTGAAGAGCCTGGGCGAGACCGTGGAGCCGGCTCTGTCGGCAAGCCTGTGGGAACTTGACACGGAACGCGCCGAAATCGTGCTTTACGGCCTGCTCCATGCACCGGGAGTTGATGCTGCCAGAGTCACAAGCATCCAGGGAGAGGCAGTCAATCTGGGACCCGAATTGAATCGGGATAATGTGGTCACGATCGCCCTGTCAATACAATCCCCCCAGAACGATGATCGCTTGCTGGGCATGGCATGGCTCAGCAGAGACCTGTCCAGCCGCAAGAGCGCCTTGCTTGATCACTCCCTTGCCTCACTTGCTGCCAATGTCGGCCGCACTCTGCTCATTGCCCTTTTCCTTCTCTTACTGACCCATTTCCTTGTCATTCGACGCCTGCAAAAGATAGAAGACTATACCCGCACCATTGATTCCAAAAAGTTGGCTACGCCGCTGAAACCGACCTCGTCCCGAAACCGCGCCGCCGACAGCATTGACCGCCTCGAAGAGGCGATCGACAGCATGCGCCGGAAGCTGTTGCGCGACATCCGACTGCGTGAGCGTAACAGAAAAGAGATCATCATATTCGCGAATGCTCTGGCCAGCATTGCCGAAGGCGTTGTCATCCTGGATGAGAGATACCGATTGATCTCCATGAACGCCTCCGCTGAACGGCTTCTTGAACGCAGCAATAAAACCAGTGTTGGCCTATCCGTTCAGGACATCATTGGAGAAAATCTGGGCCCGGCATTCCAGGCACTGACCAAAGATGCATTGAGCACGCGACAGCGCTGGGAGGGTCAGCTATGGATCGAACGTGCCAATGATGAAGGATTCCCGGCCCTGGTAAGTCTGTCGCTGGTACAACATGGCCCGGACAACAAAAATATCATCCTCGTCTTCAATGACGTTTCCCGGTACAGACAATTTGAAGAACGCATGGACTTCCTGCGGCACCATGATGCACTGACATCTCTACCCAACCGACGCTTCATCACCCGACTCCTGGAGCGCCGCCTCTCTCACGGAAGACTCTATCCAGCCCTATTGATGCTGGACCTGGATGATTTCAAGACAGTCAACAACAGTCTCGGTCACGATGCAGGGGATCGCCTATTGCAGTCCGTTGCCAATCGCCTGCAAGACGCAATCTCCGGGGACGACATTATCGGTCGCCTCGGGAGTGATGAGTTCGCGATCATTCATGACACCGAGGAGGACAACAACTCCCTCCCTTCCATATGTCAAGCCATCGAATCGGCAATGACAAGACCCTTCCACATTCAGGGCCATGAAATCCACTTAAGCACCTGTATCGGCATCGCAAGACATCCCAGCGACGGTCAGGATGCCAACACATTGATCACCAGGGCTGACGCGGCGCTTTACCAAAGCAAGCTTCACGGACGATCCAGTCACAGCGTTTCACAGAGAGAGATCATTGAGAGCAATAAGATTCGCTTTCGAATCTCCGCGGACTTGAGAAAAGCAATTGAACGGGATGAGCTTGCTCTGTATCTCCAGCCAATCGTGAAGCTTTCGAACAGCCGGATAACCGCCATGGAGGGCCTTATTCGCTGGAACCACCCCGAGCAGGGACAGATTTCTCCGGGGGACTTTCTCCCAATCGCTGCCTCCAGCGGTCTGATGCCCCGTTTGAACGAGTGGGTACTGGATCATGCCTGCGAAATTCTTTCTCAGCTACCCCCGGACCGACCTGAGGGCTTCCGTGTGGCTGTCAACCTGTCCGCGGATGCCGTTCATGACAGGAATCTGCCTCACAAAATAGCCAGCTGCCTGGCCCAAATGGGCTTGAACCCCCGTCTGCTCGAAATCGAGATCACCGAAACGGCAGTCATGAAATCTCAAAAGCTTAGTCGCTCCGTCCTGGAGCAGCTGCGTGAACTCGGCGTCACCGTGGCAATGGATGATTTCGGCACGGGATACTCGTCATTAGCCTATCTCCGCCAATTCCCCCTGGACTACCTCAAGATTGACCGATCATTCGTCACAGGTGTCCCTGATGTAAGGGAAGACTGCGGTATAAGCCAAACCATAATGACACTCGCTGATCGGCTTGGGATAAAGACAATCGTGGAAGGCGTTGAAACCCAAAGGCAACGCGACTTCTTCAGGGACCATGGCTGCGATGAAGCACAAGGTTTCTTGTTCTACCGCCCCATGCCGGCAGCAGAGGCAGGGCAGTTACTAAAGGCAAGCGCTGCCGATAAACAACAAAACATTGAAATCAAGGAGGGACACGAGTGAGCACCACAAGCGAAGAAGTCCAGACCCCCAAAAAACACCATTTCCCTCGGGGGCTACCTACCTTTTTTATCGCATGTTGTCGGCGACTTCCGACAGCAATGCTGGTTGCACTACTCGTGGGAAGTTTGCTGAACCTGATCAATCAGCCTAATGCGATCCTCGGCGGTGAGAGCCTTCAGTTGAAACAAATGGCGCTGACCTACATGGTGCCATTCCTTGTCTTCATGACTGGCACCATCATTGGTAGCCGTGACGCGGGTCAGTCATCTACCCAGTCGGCCACGGCGGATGCTGGACGAATAATTGAGGAGATTGCAGATCTTGGCAGCCAGGTCCGGAACACAGCCACCAAAGTTAACGCTGCGTCCCGGGAGCGTCTTGAAGTAGCCGAAGAGGCGACGAACCTGGCCGAGCAAGTAGCCAGCGAGGCCGACCTCATCGAAGAAAACACACAGCACAGCCGGAAAGCTGCGGAGCATCTTTCCAGTCAGTTCGACAGTACGCGAGAGAACTCAAGCAAGCTGATCCGAGAACTCAAGTCGGCCGTGGATTGGTCGAAAGAGATGCTTGAGCATTCTTCACAGTTCGAAGCTCACTTCAACGAAACCGTCAAGATGTCCGACTCCATCGGCCAGATCGCGGGCCATACCAAACTGGTTGCCCTGAATGCGGGTATCGAGGCTTCACGGGCCGGCCAGGCGGGCAAGAGTTTTCAGGTCGTTGCCAGCGAAGTGAGTGACCTGGCTCTCCAGACGACACAATATGCTACCCGTATCAGACGGGTACTAAGGGAAGCTTCCGAGCTGCGCGAGCAGATGGCCGCCACCATCACCGACTTCGGCCAACACATGGAAAGTGTCTTGCAGCTATCCGCCGATGGCGAGTCAGGGCTGGAAGAAGCCGGCCAGATGGTCGCTCGTGCGATTCGGGAGTTGCAGGTTTCGACTCAGGAGATCAATGCAAAGTTGCAGATGCAGAAACAGCAAGCCGACTCCGTTCGCGAGAAGATGTCGGTGCTGGAAGCCGGCACCCGAAGCTCGGTTCACGGTTCCAGCCGGAACATGGAAGTAGGTGAAGCGCTGGAGTCCCGGGCCAGACAATTGCGGGAGCTGCAAACAAAGGTAGAGGGTTGATCAGGCTTCCAGAGGAATCCCCAGGGTGTCAATGAACTTGTTGATGGAGGTGTAAATCTCCATGACGCCGAGTGCCTCGAGTATCTCCAGATCGCTTGCCCCGGCCTTGCGCGCCAGGGCAATCCGTTCTTCCGAGGCGCCATGGGGGTCACGGTTCGCCTCCCGTGCCACCACCAGCAGCGCTCGTTCTTTCAACGGCAGGTCACCAGCCATGACATCCTGCTTCATGCGCTCAATGACTTCCTCATTCACCCCCAGGTCCAAGAGGACCTGGCCGTGAGCCCGAACACAGTAATCGCATCCATTGTCATGGGAGACCAGAATCGCGATTGCCTCGCGAAGGCGGTGAGGCAATATGCCATCCTTGACCACCGCTCGCATCTTCGCCCAATTGGCTTCCAACATCCCGGGATGCTGAGCGTAGACCCGGAAGTGTGGCGGAATATAGCCGACAAATTCGCGAACCTCCCGAAGCACCTGCTGGACCCGCTCTTCATCGGGAATGCTCTCCCGCAGGAGACGCTCACCGGTGTTTTCCTGGAAGGCGAGTGACTCGTCGCGGCTCTGAGCGGCATCCCTCCCAACCAAAGCAACGACTTTGCTGCCACCACCCTCTTTGAGGGCCTCAAGGACCCCGGATTCCAGTTCTTCCAGAGCCCGGCCGCTGTCGGCTTCATTACCATGACCGTCGAGCAATTCGGAGAGCGCACGCAGATTGGCGACATGACGCCGGCAGTTGCCACATATCAGGATATGCAGGCGCAAGCGCGCTGCTCGCAGGGGCGATACTTCCCCTCGAAGCAATTCGTCGGCCTCCAGAGCCACCGTCCTGCAATTCAACATCATCGAATCCTCATCATGCATCTCACCCTCCGCGGGGTGAGACCCATCGGGCTGCCCGATTGTTACAACATCACCAGACTGCCCTATCCCTCCTCAGGATACAAATAGGCCTGATTGTTCATATAGGGCCGTAATACCTCGGGAATCCGGATGGAGCCGTCCGCCTGCTGGCCGTTCTCCAGTACCGCCACCAGGGCCCGGCCGCTGGCAACGCCGGAGCCGTTGAGGGTGTGAATATGCTCCGGCTTGCCGGTTTCCGGGTTGCGCCAGCGAGCCTTCATGCGTCGCGCCTGGAATGCCTGGCAATTGGAGCAGGAGGAGATTTCCCGGTATCGTTGCTGGCCCGGGAGCCAGACCTCCAGGTCATAGGTCTTGCTGGCGCCGAAACCGATATCCCCTGCGCAGAGGTTGACTACCCTATAGGGAAGTTCCAGCAACTGGAGCACCTTCTCGGCATGCCCGGTCAGTTCTTCCAGCGCCTGCCAGGAATCGTCCGGCCGCACCAGATGCACCAGCTCCACCTTGTCGAACTGGTGCTGGCGGATCATGCCCCGGGTATCCTTGCCGTAGGAACCGGCCTCCGAGCGGAAACAGGGGGTATGCGACACCAGCTTCCGGGGAAGCTGCTCTCCGTCCAGAATGGATTCACGGGCAAAATTACTCAGGGGCACTTCGGCGGTGGGTATCAGATGCCAGTCCCGCTCATCATCCAGGTGGAAAAGGTCTTCACCGAATTTGGGTAGCTGCCCCGTGCCCTCCAGGCTTGCGCGACTCACCACATATGGAACATAGGCCTCTTCGTAGCCGTGTTCGTTGACATGCAGGTCCAGCATGAACTGGGTCAGGGCACGATGCAGTCGGGCCACCCCACCGGTCATCACCACGAAACGCGCCCCGGTCAGGCGGGCCGCCGTTTCGAAGTCCAGGCCACCGAGGGCCTCGCCCAGGTCCACATGGTCCCGGGGCTCAAAATCCAGCTGAGGCGGCTCACCCCAGCGCCGGATTTCCTCGTTGTCTGACTCATCCGAGCCATCCGGTACCGACGCATCCAGGAGATTGGGCATGGACATGAGCCACTCACCCAGCTCTCCCTGCAGCTTTTCCAGCTCATCCTCCGCCGAGTCCAGCTCCTCGCCCAGCTGCTTGACCTCCGCCTTCAACGGCTCGATGTCCTCACCGGCGGCCTTGGCCTTGCCGATGGACTTGGAGCGGGTATTGCGCTCATTGCGAAGCTGCTCAACGCGCACCTGCAGTGACTTGCGGCGTTCTTCCAGTTCGGCGAAGCGGGTCGTATCCAGCTCATAGCCACGGCGGGCCAGATTTCGGGCCACACCATCCAGATCTGTACGAAGGATTTTATTGTCCAGCATGTCGGTATCGGTTCTTCTTTGAAGGTCAGATGGAGATCAAAAAATCGTTTACTGTTTATTCTTCGAATCATGGAAGGCCCGGTCAGCGGCCCTGAGGCGTTCCAGCTTCTCGCCAATCCGGCCTTCCATTCCACGCGACGTTGGGCGGTACCAGCGCCGGCCCTGAAGGGCATCCGGAAGATAGCTCTCGCCCGCGGCGTAGGCATCCGGCTCATCATGGGCATAGCGGTAGGCGTGTCCGTAGCCCAGCTCCTTCATCAGGCGAGTGGGCGCATTGCGCAGGTGCACGGGCACTTCCAGAGAGCCCTGCTCGCGAACATCCCGAAGGACGGCGTTCCAGGCCATGTAGACCGCATTGCTCTTGGGGGCCACCGCCAGATAGACAGTGGTTTGAGCCAGGGCCAGTTCTCCCTCGGGGCTGCCCAGCCTTTCCTGCACTTCCCAGGCGTTGAGCGCCAGGTCCAGTGCCCGGGGATCGGCATTGCCAATGTCTTCCGACGCCACCCGCACCAGACGGCGGGCAATGTACAGGGGATCACAGCCGCCGTCCAACATCCGGGCAAGCCAATACAGGGAAGCGTCCGGGGCCGAGCCTCTGATGGATTTGTGCAAGGCGGAGATCTGGTCATAGAAATCATCGCCGCCCTTGTCGAAGCGGCGCCGTTCCCCGCCGACGGTGACCGCCGCGACCCGCTCACGGTCCAGGGTGTTTCCCGATTCAAGGCCCTCGACGGCCACCTCCAGCAAGTTCAGCGCCCGCCGGGCGTCCCCGTCGGCAATTCGGGCAATTTCTTCCAGCGCGCCCTCGCCGGCCTTGATGCCCAGCTCACCGAGACCGCGCTCGCTATCCTGAAGCGCCCGCTGGAGCAATGACAGCAGCCCCGCCTCGTCCAGAGCGCCCAACTGATAGACACGCGCTCGGGACAACAGGGCGTTGTTCAGTTCGAAGGAGGGATTCTCCGTGGTCGCGCCCACGAACAAGAGTGTGCCGTCCTCGACCCAGGGCAGAAAGGCATCCTGCTGGGCCTTGTTGAAGCGGTGGACCTCGTCCAGAAACAACAGGGTGGCCCGGTCTTCCATGTCCCGCCGGGCGCGGGCCGCTTCCACGGCCGCGCGGACATCCTTGACCCCCGCCATCACCGCCGAAAGACTGACAAAGGCCGTTCCCGAGCGTTCGGCAACCATGCGCGCGATGGTGGTCTTGCCGCTGCCGGGCGGGCCCCACAGGATCATGGAATGAGCTCGCCCCCCCTCCAGAACCTGGCGCAGCGGTGCCGATTCGGCCAGCAGACTGTCCTGCCCCACCAGCTCGGCCGGCGTGGTGGGACGCATGCGCTCGGCCAGGGGCGTGGTGGATGAATTGGTGGTATGCCCACTCACTGCCGAATAACGTCAACGCCTTCCGGCGGGTCGAAGTGGAACAGATCGTCCGGCAGCTCGGGATTGAATTCGATATTGTGAAACTCGATCCGTGTGGTCTGGCCGAGGTTGTCTCGCAGTTCCATCAACTCCACGGTTTCCTCGCCCACGGCGATCCGGATCCGTTCGAACTCCGTGTCCTGCACACGCGGGCGGAGCTGGAACCAGCGCAGATTGCCCTGCATGCCCTCGTCCTCCACCACGAAACTGTCTTCCAGGTCCCCCTCGCCACTCAAGAGCATGGCAGGGCTGGTCGCCAGGGTTTCGTCCATGGGACGGACAATGACTTGCTCGAAGTCGGCTTCGTAATCCCACATGGTCTCGCCATCGGAGACGATGACTTGCTCATAGGGCTCGCTGTAGTCCCAGCGGAAACGGCCCGGGCGCTTGATTGCCACTTCGCCACTGGCGGTCTCATCCACCACGAACTCCGAATCGAGCACGGTCTGCTCGAAGTTGGCCCGTAGACTGTGCAGCTCGGCGAGGATCTCACGCAGATCCGCCGCGCCCGGCCTGTCGTCCGCTGCGAGAACCGGACTTATTCCCATAAGCAAACCGGCGACGACAGCGATGCATACCATTCTTATTTTCATAAAAAACCTCTGATTGAGTCGGCCCCACCCGGAGGACATCCGCTTGCTAATCCGCATCAGGCGGGGGCGCGGCCAGTACTTCCCGGGAACCGTTGGACTGCAGTGGCCCGACAATACCGGCCTCTTCCATTTGTTCGATCATACGCGCGGCCCGGTTATAGCCAATCTTCAGGCGACGCTGGACGCCGGAGATGGAGGCCTTGCGGGTCTCGGTGACCAGGCGCACCGCCTGGTCATACAGCGGATCGCTCTCGTCACCGCCGTCATTCCCGTCTCCCGGTAGACTGGGCATACCCGGCACCGGTTCCGAGGGGCCATTGAGAACATCCTCGTCATATTCCGGTTTGCCACTCTGCTTGAGCTCGGCCACCACCCGGTGGACCTCCTGGTCCGAGACAAAGGCGCCATGCACGCGCTCGGGCATGCTGGTGCCGGGTGGCAGAAAGAGCATGTCACCGTGGCCAAGCAGCGATTCGGCGCCCATTTGATCAAGAATGGTGCGGGAGTCCACCCGCGAGGACACCTGAAAGGCAATCCGGGCGGGAATATTGGCCTTGATCAGGCCGGTGATCACATCCACCGAGGGCCGCTGTGTCGCCAGTACCAGGTGGATCCCGGAAGCGCGGGCCTTCTGGGCCAGGCGGGCAATCAGCTCCTCCACCTTCTTGCCCACGATCATCATCATGTCCGCCAGCTCATCGATAACCACGACGATCTGGGGCAAGGTGTCCAGCGGTTCCGGTTCCGGCAGATCACCCGGCTCGGCATCCGGCGGCGCATTGCGGTTGGCCAGGGGATCCAGGATTTCCTCGCCCTTCTTCCTCGCATCGCGGATCTTGCGGTTGTAACCAGCCAGGTTACGTACCCCCAGGGCGGCCATCAGGCGGTAGCGGCGCTCCATTTCGGCGACACACCATTTGAGGGCGTTGGCGGCATCCTTCATATCCGTGACCACCGGCGCCAGCAAATGGGGAATCCCCTCATAGACCGACAACTCCAGCATCTTGGGGTCGATCATGATCAGGCGAACGTTCTCGGGCGTGTCCTTGTAGAGCAGGCTCAGAATCATGGCATTGATGGCCACGGACTTGCCCGAGCCGGTGGTGCCGGCAATCAACAAATGGGGCATCTTCTGCAAGTCCGCCACCATGGGGCGACCACTGATGTCCTTGCCCAGGGTCAGCGTCAGGGAGGACCGGGAGGCATCATAGGCCTCGGATTTGAGGATCTCGCCCAGCGTGACCAGCTCCCTGTCCTCATTGGGAATCTCGAGCCCCACCACCGACTTGCCGGGTATCACTTCCACCACGCGCACACTGATGGCCGACATGGCCCGGGCCAGATCCTTGGACAGATTGCTGATCTGACTGACCTTGACGCCGGGGGCCGGCTGCAGCTCGAAACGGGTCACCACCGGCCCGGGATTGACCGCCACGACCTCCACATCCACGCCAAAATCCTTGAGCTTGAGCTCGACCTGCTTGCTCATGGCCTCCAGCGCCGCCTCGGAGTAGCCACCCTTGCGGGCCGGGGGACTGTCCAGCAGCGACAGTGCCGGCAGGCTGGCACCGGAAGGCGCCGCCTGATTGGGCTCGAACAGGGTCTGTTGCCGTTCACGCTCGACTCGGGCACTGGGCTTGAGATCACTGAGCACCGGTTCAATCTTGGGCGGCTTGCGCTTCCTGGAGGCCTTGGTCTGCTCCCTCACTTCCGCGACCTGCTCACGACGCTTGCGGCGATCCTGCCACCACTGCAGCAGACGCTGCCAACGGTTACGCAGCCGCTCGGCTTGCAAAAGGGTGAAGCGCCCCGTGGCATCCATTACCGCCAGCCAGGACAGACCGGTGAACAGGGTAACGCCGGTAAAGAACAGGGCGAGGAGAATCAGGGTGCTGCCGAGATACCCCAGGGTGCCACCGGCAAAGCCGCCGATGGCCGCGCCCAGCACACCCCCGGCATCCAGCGGCACCCGCGCCGGATCCACCGCCCAGTTCATGGAGCACAGGGCGCTGGCGGTGGCCACCGCCAGAATCAGGCCAAGAAAGCGCAACGACAGGGTCAGCCCGTCCACGGGTTGATCGTCTTCGTCCCGACTGCGGAAGATCAGCCAGCCACTCCAGACCACCAGCACCGGCAACAGATAGGCCGGATAGCCCAGCAGAAACAGCAACAGATCCGCCACCCAGGCCCCGGTGGGCCCGACCCAGTTGGAGACGCCGTGGAAACCACCGGTGTGTGAGAAACCGGGATCTCGCGGATCATAGCTGGCCAGGGCGGCCAACAGGACCAGCGCCAGAGCGAGGCATATCCAGAACGCCGACTCACGCAGGCCGCGCTTGAGCCGCTCCCGGGAGGCCGAGTGCTCCCCTTTTTTTGTCTTGGCCTGTGCCACGGCTAGGCGGCCTCCAAAGAAATCGCTTCAAACAGGAAAGCCAAACTCTTGGCAGACAAGCAATTTTACCCCACCAAGAAACTTTCCCCCAAACCTCCATTTTGTGCCGCGCCGGCCCACGACACAAGCCCCCGCCCGCCTGCTCTTGTCCGCAGTGGCGACAAAAAACGGCCGGCAGCTGACGCTGCCGGCCGTTGACAGCCAGACCGGGCCGGGAATCAACCCTTGATGGCCGGATGAACGACTTCGCCGTTCTCGACGTTGATGCCCTTGATGAGGGGATCGAAATCACGCCAGTTACCGGAAGCCAGGCGGCTGCAATAAGGGGCAATGGCCGCGGACAGGGCCTGGGAACCCGTGCGCGGCACGGCACCGGGCATATTGGTCACGGTGAAATGCGTCACCCCTTCCCAGACGTAGGTGGGATCTTCCCAGGTCGTGGGCCGGGTGCTTTCGACACAGCCACCCTGGTCCACGGAGATATCCACCACCACACTGCCCGGCTGCATCTCGCGGACGGCTTCCTTGGTAATCACATGGGGGGCGCGGGCACCGGCAACCAGCACGGCACCGACGGCAATGTCGGCGGTGCGAAGCTGATCAATCACATCATCCGTGTGGGGATAGAGACCGGTCACATTGGGACCGAACGTCCGGGCCCAGGCCAGCTTGGCCGGATCCTTGTCAAAGACCACCACCTCGGCGCCGATCCCGGCAGCCAGCTGGGCGGCGTTGCCACCGGCCATGCCGCAGCCGACGATCACCACCTTGCCCCGCTTGGCGGCGGGCACGCCACCCAGCAGAATCCCCTTGCCACCTTCCGGCTGGTGCAGCAGATGGGTGGCCACCTGGATGGCGATGCGCCCGGCGATATCGCTCATGGGCGCCAGTAGCGGCAGATTGCCCTTGTCTTCAACGGTTTCGAAGGCCACGGCGGTCAGGCCAATCTGCTTCAGACGCTCGGTCAATTCCGGCTCGGCAGCCAGGTGCAGATAGCAGAACAGCAGATGGTCCTTGCGCAGCCGATCCAGGTCCGGGGCGATGGGCTCCTTGACCTTGACGATCATCTCCGCCCGCTCGAACAGCTCGTCGGCCGTGTCCAGCACCGTTACGCCGAGCTCACGATACTGATCATCGCCGTAACCACTCTTTTCGCCGGCCGAGGATTCAATGAAGACCTCGTGTCCCTGACGGACGAGCTCGCCACAGGCGGCGGGAATCAGGCCAACCCGGCCTTCGAGCGGCTTGAGCTCGCGTGGAATACCAATGCGCATGCTGCCTCCTTTACGGTGCTGGGGACTTCAATTTAAACTGGTCGTTCGCGCGTCGGTCCCGGCGCGTCTCCCCCGGCCCGCCACTGGGAAAAACCCTGGCCGTACTCGCCGAAGCGGCGGCCGGACAGTGGTCTGGCAGTTTGCGGGGGAGAGGCCCGGAGGCCCTGAATCGAACAGTCTGATTCACCGGCAGGCCCCAGGGGGCCCTCACGACCGGAACGTAACATCGACGAATTTACATGGTCGGATGGGGCACCACAGCGCACCGTCCGAACGCCAAATCGGGAGCTATTATACATGAGCGAAGCCAAGCATTGCCGTCTGCTGATCCTCGGTTCCGGACCAGCGGGCTACACCGCCGCCGTCTATGCCGCCCGCGCCAACCTGGAGCCGGTGCTGGTCACCGGCATCGAACAGGGCGGGCAGCTCATGACCACCACCGACGTGGACAACTGGCCCGGGGACGTCAGCGGCCTCCAGGGCCCGGATCTCATGGACCGCATGCGCCGTCATGCGGAGCGTTTCGAAACCGAGATCGTCTTCGACCATATCAATGAGGTGCAACTGGGTGAACGCCCCTTCCGTCTCAAGGGAGACCAGGGCGAATACACCTGCGATGCCCTGATCATCGCCACCGGCGCCCGCGCCAAGTACCTGGGTCTGGAATCCGAGGAAGCCTTCATGGGCAAGGGCGTGTCCGCCTGCGCGACCTGTGACGGTTTCTTCTATCGGGAACAGAAAGTCGCTGTCGTGGGCGGTGGCAATACGGCCGTGGAAGAGGCCCTCTACCTGTCCAATATCGCCAGCCACGTGACCCTGGTTCATCGCCGGGATCAGCTGCGGGCGGAAAAGATCCTTCAGGACCGCCTTTTCCAAAAGGAAAAAGACGGCAAGGTCAGCTTCAAATGGAATCACACCCTGGATGAAGTTCTGGGTGACGACAGTGGCGTGACCGGCATTCGCATCCGCAACACCAAGGACACGGAAAAGACCGAGGAGCTGGAGGTTCAGGGTGCATTCATCGCCATCGGCCACCAGCCCAACACCGAGCTGTTCAAGGGCCAGCTGGACATGGAAGGCGGCTACCTGGTGGTCAATAGCGGCCTTAACGGTAATGCCACCCAGACCAGTATTCCCGGTGTCTTTGCCGCCGGTGATGTCATGGACCATGTCTATCGTCAGGCCGTGACCTCGGCCGGCACCGGCTGCATGGCGGCACTGGATGCCGAAAAATTCCTGGAAGCGCAGGCGGTGAACAAGGGCAAGGCGGCCTGAGCCGTCATGATCCGCCGCCTGGCGGGCATTGATGAAGTCCAGGCAGTGGCATGGAACCGGCTGGTCCCGGCGGACCAGCCGGCCTTGCGCCATGAATTCCTGTCGCTGCTGGAATCGAGCGGCGCGGTCTGCCCCGAAACCGGCTGGACAGCGGCCCATCGGGTCATCGAGGATGGCCAGGGCGGGCTCCGCGCCATTCTCCCCCTGTATGAAAAATCCCACAGCTTCGGCGAGTTCGTTTTCGACTTTGCCTGGGCGGACGCCTGGCACCGCAGTGGTCGGCCCTATTACCCCAAACTCACCGCCGCTATCCCGTTTACACCCGTGATCGGCCCCCGCCTGATGGCGGCTGAGCAGTCCGAGCAGGCAGCGCTTGCCGAGGCCATGGAGTCACAGGCCGATGGCATTCGCTTTTCCACCGCCCACGCACTGTTCTGCTCCGACGAGGACGCCGGCCTGCTCGCTGGGCGTGGCTGGATTCAAAGGGATGGCTGCCGCTTCCTCTGGCGTAACCGCAATTATCGGGACTTCGACGAGTGGCTGGGCGAGATGCGCTCGAAGAAGCGCAAGAATCTCCGCCGCGAGCGCCGTCAGGTCCATGAACAGGGAATCCAGTTCCGCTGGCGAGAAGGCGAACAACTGTCTTCCGTGGATTGGAATGCCTTTTACGAACTCTACGCCCGCACCTATCATGAGCGCATGCAGACGCCTTACCTGCCCGCCAGTTTCTTTCCGGCACTCGCCCGCAAGATGCCCGAGTCAGTGGTGCTGATTGAGGCCCTGGACTCGACCGGCACACTGGTGGCGATGGCATTCTGTCTGCGCGGCAATCGGACGCTCTACGGACGCCACTGGGGCAGCCGCCTGGCGCTGGACGGACTGCATTTCGAGACCTGTTATCACCAGGGCATCGAATACTGCATTGCTCGTGGCCTGGATTACTTCGACCCCGGCACCCAGGGCGAACACAAGCTGCTGCGCGGCTTCCCGCCGGTGAAAACCCGCTCCATGCACTGGATTCCCGATCCGGCCCTGCGCCGGGCGGTGGCGGATTTCGCCGCCGCCGAGGCGCGTCAGAATCAGGTCTACATGGCCGCGGCCCGCGCCCACCTGCCCTTTCATCGCGAGCACCGCCCTGATTCCCCGGAGCGAGCCCCATGACTGCCCTGCCCTGGCTCGACCCAAGACGGGCGCCTCACTTTCCGGACCCCGGGCAAGCCCTGGAGGAACCCCCCGGGCTGCTGGCCGCCGGCGGCCGGTTGTCGCCGGAATGGCTACTGAAGGCCTATTCCGCCGGGATTTTCCCCTGGTATGACGAGCGCAGCCCCATCCTGTGGTGGTCGCCCGACCCACGCATGGTGCTGCTGCCGGGTGAGCTCCACATCAGCAGCCGTCTGGCCAGACGCCTGCGTCGCCCCGACTATCGCATCAGCCTCGACCAGGCCTTCGACCAGGTCATTGCTGCCTGTGCCGACACCCGGCTTCGCCCCGATCAGGAAGGCACCTGGATCACCGCGGAAATGCGCGACGCCTATCAGACCCTTCATCAACTGGGCCATGCCCACTCCATTGAAGTCTGGCAAGGTGATGAGCTGATCGGTGGTCTATATGGCGTGGGGATTGGTCGGGCTTTCTTTGGCGAGTCCATGTTCAGCCGACAACGGGATGGCTCCAAGATCGCCATGGCCTGGCTGGATACCCAGTTTCAGGCCTGGGGTATGGCGCTGATGGATTGCCAGATAGACAATCCCCACCTGCGCCGGATGGGGGCAAGGAATCTGCCCCGCGAGGACTTTCTTGCTCGCATTGCGCGCGCCACTGCCAGCACATTGCCGAAACAGGCCTGGCACCGCCTGCATGTTCCCGACTGCTGCCGAAGCGGGGATAATAGCGACAGGCAGCTGGATAAACCGGAGACCTGGCAAGCATGACCCGCGCCCGCCACCCGCGCCTCCTGCTCACCGGGGAGCAGGATTGCCCCTATCTTCCCGAGCGCCTGTCCAGAAATCTGGTCGTGGCACCGGAAAGCGTGCGCGACGCCCATGACCACAGTGCCTATTCCCGCATTGGCTTTCGTCGCAGCGGGGATTTTCTCTATCGCCCCCATTGCGGCCAATGCCGGGCCTGTGTCCCCATTCGAGTCCTGAGCCGGGCCTTCCAGCCCCGCCGCCGCCATCGTCGCTGTCTTGATGCCAATGAAGATCTGCAGGTGGAGATTCTTCCGGCAACCTTTGATGAAGAGGCCTATCACCTTTACCAGGCTTATCAATCGGCCCGTCACCCCGGCGGTCCCATGGCCGAGGGGGATGAGCATGACTACATGGGTTTCATCCGTTCTGCCTGGGCCGAGACGTCCATGGTCCATTTCCGTCTCGACGACCGCCTGGTGGCCGTTGCGGTGGTGGACTGGCTGGATGATGGCCTGTCGGCGGTCTATTCCTTTTTCGATACCGCACTCAAGAAACGCAGCCTGGGTACCTACACCATCCTCTGGCAAATCACCGAAACCGCCCGCCGCGGCCTGCCCCATGTCTACCTGGGCTACTGGATCCAGGAAAGCCCCAAGATGGCCTACAAGACCGACTTCCGACCAGCCGAGCTCTTGATCGGCGGCCATTGGCAGCGGCTTGAGCACTGAGGGTTTTGTCGGCTTCGATTGGAGTCTTTCCCTTTGATGGCGGTGACGGGAGGCGTTCCTGCCTTGGGGCCGACCTTTGGTGGGGGTCACCTGGGCCGTGCCAACGGAGCGCTGGCTTCTGCCTGCTGCTGTGGTGCCACATTCCACCCTGAATCGCGGATAAATCCGCTCCTACGGCGGCTTCGGCATAAGCTATTGGCACCGTAGGAGCGAATTTATTCGCGATAAAAACCCGCGGATGGCACCAAGACATCGAACTGAACTCTCCACTAGCACGGCCAAGGTGACCTCACCCAAGAGTAGGTCCAGGTTCTGGTGGCCTTGCTCAAGGCTGTGAGCGACAGGATGTCGCGTGCGGAGTCCCCAGGGATGGGTCCACGACGCCCTTGAGCAAGGCCACCAGAACCTGGACCGAAACGCCCCCGTCACCGCTATCGAAGGGCACGACTCCATTCGAAGCCGAAAACCCACCGGGAGCAAAAACCGAAATGCGCTTGGCACCGACATCGAAGGGGATACCCCCAATCGACGCCCAGCACCCAACAGACACGCAAAAAGTAAGGGAATCGGCCAGCAAAAAATGCCAGCCCACTTGAACTTCGGGGGTGTTTTCGGTCAGAATCCGCGTTTTCCCGAAACGAGTGAGGTCCAATGGCGAAGGAAGACCATATTACGATGGAAGGCCGGGTCGTCGAAACCCTGCCCAACACCACCTTCCGCGTCGAGCTGGAAAACGGTCACGTGGTAACCGCCCACATCTCCGGTCGCATGCGCAAGAACTATATCCGCATCCTCACCGGGGACAAGGTTACCGTCGAACTGACCCCCTACGATCTCAACAAGGGCCGGATCGTCTACCGCGGCCGCTGAAGCGCCGGGACGAAGCCAGGGGCCCAATTAGCCCGAAACCAAAAACGGCCGCTCCCCAAGGGAGCGGCCGTTTCCGTGCGGCAGTCTGAAAACCGGCCGGCTATTTCTCCAGCACCGCCTCGTCTTCCGCGGACTTCACCGCCAGATCCAGCTCGCCGTCCTTGACCGTCACCGTGACACTGCCACCCTGGACCAGGCTGCCGAAGAGCAACTCCTCCGCCAGCGGGCGCTTGATGCTGTCCTGAATCAGTCGGGCCATGGGTCGCGCACCCATCTGAGGATCGTAGCCACGCTCGGCCAACCAGGCCCGAGCCGGCTCGTCCACGGTCAGCCCCACCCGCTTCTCTTCCAGCTGGGCTTCCAGCTCGATCAGGAACTTGTCCACTACCTGGGCAATGGTGCGCTCGTCCAGGTTCTCGAACTCGACAATGGCATCCAGACGGTTGCGGAACTCCGGGGTGAACATGCGGCGGATCAGCTCCATGCTGTCGCTGCTGTTATCCTGGGCGACAAAGCCGACCGAAGCCCGCGCCCGCTCCTGGGCGCCCGCGTTGGTGGTCATGACCAGCACCACATTGCGGAAATCCGCCTTGCGACCGTTGTTATCAGTCAGTGTGCCGTGGTCCATCAGCTGCAGGAGGATGTTGAAGACCTCCGGATGGGCCTTTTCGATTTCATCCAGCAAAAGGACGGCATGGGGCTTTTTGGTCACCGCCTCGGTCAGCAGACCGCCCTGGTCATAACCCACGTAACCGGGTGGCGCGCCAATCAGGCGGCTGACCGTGTGCCGTTCCATGTACTCGGACATGTCGAAGCGGATGAAATCAAT